>JBGSSZ010000455.1:0-24774 GCA_041736785.1 Limnoglobus sp. | reverse complement strand
TGCGAGGGTCGAAGTCCGACGCCGGGAGCGGGCCATCGTGCAGTGCCGCGAGAGTGCGGGCCAGACGCACGCCTTCGATCACTTCCGCCGTGGAGCGATGCGTCCCGCCGGCCCGCATGTGCCAGACGACATCCGAGAGATACCACATCGGGAGTTCGTCGAGTCGGCCATTCTGCAGCATGTTCCAGTACATGTCGAAGTACGCCGGGGCCCGGTTGCCGGCACCGTAGCCGCTCTGAGTGGAGAGCTTGAAATAGGAGTAGGGCATCAGTGTCAGCTTGCTCGATCGCCGTCGGAGCGAGGCGAGTTCGGCATCGGTCATGGCCGGATAGTCGTCCGAGAGCACCGGTGCGTGAAAGGCACCGACGACGCACACAATTCGATCGGGCTTGATGCCGTCGTCGATCACTTCGTGGATGCGTCGCCGCATGAACGCTTCGCGGACGAGGTTCTCGGCCCGCCAGACTGGTTCGTCGGATTCCTCGCGTAGCTCGCGGCCAAGCTCGAACGCGGCCCGGCGGTAGCTGTCGTGATTCAGATTGTGCTCGAAGCGCCGTTCCCAGAAGGCGTCGTAGTCGGTCTCGCCACTCCGCTCGGCGATGCGGCTGTAGAGCGATCCGCCGTGCTCGGGCCGCCAGGCGTTGGCGTCCGGGGCAGGGGCCTCGTCCTGAGCGGCGGCACGCTTTGCCAGCCGCTCAAGCTCGACATCCTGCAATCCCAAAAACACGTCGGAAGGCAGGTCGATGAATTCGACGCGGGCATTGTTCTCCTTCGCCCAGAGCATCGCCTGATACTCCGGGCTGTACGCGGCCAGCGGGTAGACAAGCGTTCGCACCGGTGCGGTGTCGGCAAGGATGGCGACCGGGGGCTTGGTGCCTTTCTTGGTGAGGTGATGCACTACCGACTCGGCGTCAGCGAGGCCCTCAATCAGGACCGCCTTCGGGCGGACTTCGTCGAGCAACGCGCGCAGGTGCCACGCGCCGCCGGGGGAGAGGTGGCGCACGCCGAAGACGTGGAGGCCCGTCACGAGTTCGACTCCGCACAGGCGGTGTAGAGTGGTCGCCAGTCGGCACCGCGCTTCTTGAGCACGTTCGCCAAATACTCCTGCCAGACGATCTTGTCTTTCTCTTCGTCCTTGACGACGGCACCCTGCAGTCCGGCGGAAAGGTCGTGGGCTGTCACTTCGCCCGTTCCGAAATGTCCGGCGAGTGCCATACCGTTCGCCAGCACCGAGATTGCCTCGGCCGTCGAGAGCACACCGCTCGGCACTTTGAGTTTGTTCTTGCCGTCGAGCGTCTGCCCGGCCCGCAGTTCGCGGAAGATCGTGACCACCTGCGTGACGGCGTCTTCGCTCGGCGGTGCGGCTCGCAGATCGAGATTGCTGCCAAGCTCACGCACCCGCTTGCGCACAATTTCGACTTCCGTCTCGAGTGTGTTCGGCGTCGGCAGCACGACGGTATTGAAGCGACGCTTGAGCGCAGCCGACATGTCGTTGACTCCGCGGTCGCGGGTGTTTGCAGTGCCGATGATCGAGAACCCCTTCGCGGCCGGGACTTCCGTCGCAAGCTCCGGCACGCTGACCCGCTTCTCGCTCAAGATCGAAATGAGTGCATCTTGCACCTCCGCGGCGCAGCGGGTGATCTCCTCGAAGCGGGCCAGCGAGCCCGATTCCATCGCGCGGAAGACCGGCGAGCGGATCAGTGCCTCGGGACTCGGCCCGCGGGCGATCAGCATCGCGTAGTTCCAGGTGTAGCGGATCTGCTCCTCAGTGGTGCCGGCGGTCCCCTGAACGACTTTGGTGCTGTCGCCGTTGATGGCGGCGGCGAGGTGCTCCGACAGCCACGACTTCGCCGTGCCCGGCTCGCCAATCAGCAAGAGTGCCCGATCGGTCACCAGCGTGCCGATGGCGATCTCGACCAGCCGCTTGAAGCCGATGTATTTGGGCGTGATGGTCATAGAGCCCGCCTTGCCGCCGCTGATGTAGGTGGCGACGGCTCGTGGCGACATCCGCCAGCCGGGGGGCTTGGAGTGCGTGTCGGACTTGATGAGTTGCTCAAGCTCTTCGGCGTAGAGCACCTCAGCGGGCGCGCGGAGCATTTCGCCGCTGCCGGCGGGGGACGTCATCGTGGCGTCCTCGGATTTCTTCTTGGCCATGACGGTGGGCTCGGGGGTACTGGATTATTTGGTGCGGAGTTTCTCGATGGCGTCGAGCCAGTAGTCAGCTTCCCGCTCGGGCATCGAGGCGACGAGTTCTTCAAGCCGCGGGATCGCTGCCTTGTCCATCTGCGGGATAAAGCGCGGATAGGAATGGCGTAAGTAGAAATTGTGGAAGTATTGTAGTTTTGATTTTTTTGGAATTATCGCCATCGCTGCGAAGAAGGCGTCGTCAGCGTCCTTGTGCTCCAAATCAAAGAGCAGGTGAAGCTGCGAGTACAGATCCTCCGGTGATTTCGCCTTCTGGAGTGCAGCGTCGAACTCAGTCTTGGCAAAGACCAGCGAGGCTTTGTGGCCCGGGCGTGCCAAGGCGCTCACGAGTTCGACATTCCTGAGTTCGACCGCCAGATCGAGCCAGCGCGGGTCGTAGACAGGCTTCTCCCTGCTTTCGGCTTCAGGCTCGTAGTGCCAATACGCAGAGTAAAGCACGGGCGACTCAATCGCGTCAATGATGGACTGACGTCGTGTGGAGGCTGCATCTTTCACTTTTTTCTTTTCATCCACTTTCGCGGTCAGGTACGGCGAAAACAGATCGTACAGCTTTGCTGGCGAGAGAGTCTTGCGAGCGGCATCGAAAGCGTGTCCCAACTCGACCGGAGTCAGTTCGGTATGTGCCGCGAAGAGCGCCGCTCTCACTTTCTCCGACCCCTGCGACATCGCCCACACCACAGACTCGTTCGCATCAACGCCGGAGTGGTCGTCGCCTTTCAGCGTGAGGAGTTCGGCCCGCCGTGCGAACAGATCGAGCAGAAGAGCATTCCTGACCGGATGATCGCTCGTCGGGAATGACCGGTGCAGACGCATCATGCGGCCAATCGCTTCGCCGACTTTCTTCTTGTCTTTCTGCGTCTTCAGCCCGGCCAGGATCGACTGAATCTCGGCGGCCACGATGTCTGTCAGCTTGGGGTTCTTGCTGGCGGCAATGGCGTAGGCTGCGATTTCCAGGTCTTTGCCCGTCATCGCTTTCTTCAGCACTGCGACCGCTTCGGGCTGATCGAGCGGTGCGAGTGCATGCAACGCCGCGGAGCGGACTTCCTGCGCCTTCGCCGATGACTGCTCGACCAGATAGTCAAGATCCTTTGGGTCCGAGCCCAGACAGGCGATGGCGGCGACCTTCACTTCCTTGGAGCCAGTTTCCAGCGCCGTGGTGACAAGCTCGCGTGTGCTCGTGGGGTCGAGGGCGTGCATGAGCTTGAGCCGCCGTGGATGGCCGCGGGTGCCTTTCAGGTCGTATTTCGCACGAAGCTCGGGCAGGATCGCGCTGCCGTACATCGGCAGCACTCTAGTGACCACGAAGTCCGCGATCTCCGGGTATGGGTCGTCGATAGCATTGATGGCGGGCTTGACCAATCGCAGGTCGCGGAAGAGCCCGCGGTCGTGGGCGTCCTTGACCAACTCGAGCCGGCCCGAGCCGGTGTGGGTCAGAGCCTCGAGCAGCGCTTTGAGCTCGCGGGCACCAGTCTGTACGAGGCTGCCGCCCATGGTCGTGGTCTTGACCGCCTCCAGCGGCCCGGCTTTGCCGGTCTCGCCCTGCGTGTAGAGAATCGCGTTGACCAGCGAGGTGAGTTCGAGCAGCGACTTCGCAGCGGTTGCCTCGGACCCCTCCACCACGGCCTTCGCTGCTTCTGCGACCTTGGCGAAGACCGGAGCTTGAGCGCCAGCCTGCTCCAGCGGTGGTATGAGCTTCTTCAAGCGGAAGTCGCCCGGAGCGACCACGCTGCCGGCAATCGCCAGCCGGCGGGCTTCGGTGTACACCTGCGTCAGCACAGCAATGCTCATGGCGTGGCACTCAGAGAGTGAGACGGATCACGTCGGCGTCGGTGACAAAGCTGAGCGGCTTCACGCGAAGCTGCCGGGAGTCGAGGTCGTGGCGGAAGCGACCGATCAGCGTCTGACCGGCGAAGATCGATTTGGGCAAGAGTGCCAGCATGGCCAGGCTGGCAGGTTCCTCTGCCATGCCGATGTCGCTCAGCACCAGCCGCTCCCCCTTCGCGTCCTCGATCACATAGTCACCGTCGACCGTGCCCAGCGTCTTGAAGTTCAGAGCGACGATCGGCATGCGATCCGCGAGCGGGGCTTTGAGCGCCCCTTTGATCTCCTTGACCACCGCGGCGAAATCGGCACGGCCGTGCTGACGCACGGTCTGCAAATCCTTCTTCTCCAGCGGTCGCGGCAACATGCCATCCCAGCGGACGCGGGGGTTCACGCTGCCGGGGTAGACGCACAACTCTTTCACCTGGGCGACCGCGAAGAAGCTGTCCTCACTCTTGATGTGCTTGACGGCTTTGAGCGGGCGAAGCGTCTGCGTGACACGGATCTTGCCGCTGCCGAGTATCATCCAGATACCGGTGTCGATGTACTCCTCGCGGGCCGAGTCGTAGTGCGAGTTGAAGGCGAGTTGGATGAGTTCGGCGTTGGGCTCGACCAGCCCGGCGGATCTGAGTTCGCTCAGTTGCCACGCATGACCGAGCCAGGCGGCGATGGCCGTATCAGTCGGCACGGCCAGGCTGGGGTCTTCGAGTTGCTTGGTGAGGTAGGCCCGGCCCTGCTTGATGATCGCGTTCAGGCGGCTGAGTTGATCGAGGGCTTCGGTGTGGATGCGTTCGCTTTTTTGTGGCCGAGCCGCCGGTGGCGAACTTGCCGCCCTCGTCGGCGAAGAGTTGCGTGAAGCCGTACAGGGCGGCCCGGGCTCCGGGCAGGTAGACATCGCCGAGCCGCTTGGCCTGCTGCTCCATCTGGCTGGCGAGCTTGGCGTTCATGTTGCCGATGCCGATGCGGACGAGGTCGTGTGTGAGCGTCTCCAGGGTGTCGATGCCTTCGAGTTGAGCCTTGACTTTTTTGCCCAGTGCGGCGGTGTTGACCTGCTTCGGCTTGGTCGGCTCTTCCTTTTTCTTCTCGACGCGGTCGGCGAGCTTGTCACGTTTGGCCTGCAAGTCCGCCGGCACCTCGGCGGTCGTGAAGGTCTTCTGCTGAGCGTAGGCATAGAGCAGGCCGAGATTGTGCTTGCAGGGAAACTGCCGGCTGGGGCAACTGCATCGGAACGTGGGCTGCTCGGGCCGTGTGAAATCCGCCGAGCAGAGGTAAGGCGATTTGCCGCTGCCCTGGCAATACCCGAAGAGCAGATCGCCATCGGCCGAGATGTGCAGTGCGGTGAACTTCTTCTTCACCAGCAGCCCGCGACCGTTCTTGGCCGCGTCCGCGTTTGGAGCCGCAGCGTCCACGTACGCTTCGTCGAGAGGGATCATCCGCACGCCTCCGAAGCCATCAGATTGAGCGTCATGTCATGGACGCTGAAAACTGATCTATGGAATTCCGCAGGACACTGTATAAAGGAATCGCGTTGCATTTGCTGCGACGCCACGGTATAACATCCTCACAACCATTCACACGGAGATCGGCTATGCGTACTCTTCTCGGCTTGGCAGTTGCATTTCTCGGCATCGGCCTCGCTTCGGCGTTCGCCGAGGACAAGAAGAAAGCCGACGGCAAAACCACCGTCGAAGGCATCATGGTGTGCAGCAAGTGCACTCTGAAGGAAACGCCCAAGTGCGGCAATGCGGTCAAAGTCAAGGACGGCGACAAGGAAGTGGTCTACTACATCAGCGACAAGGGCAACAAGGAAACTTACCACAAGGCGATCTGCGCTGCTGACTCCGAGCAGAAGGTGAAAGTGACCGGCAAGCTCGTCGAGAAGAATGGCAAGAAGACCCTCGAAGACGCCAAGGTCGAAGTGCTCAAGTAAGCACGAGCCTCGGACTCATGAACGCCGCTCCGAATCGGGGCGGCGTTTTCATTGATGCGGCGCAGGTTGGCCGCCGCTCCCCTTCGCGGTTACCATGTCATCATGAAGATCCTACTCGCCAACCCGCGTGGCTTTTGCGCGGGCGTCAACATGGCCATCGCCGGGCTGGAGAGAGCCCTCGAACTCTTCGGCACGCCGCTCTACGTCTACCACGAGATCGTGCACAACCGGCCCATCGTGGAAAAGTACCGCAACCGTGGCGTGGTCTTCGTCGACGAGATCACCGATGTCCCCCACGGCAGCACCGTGCTGTTCAGTGCCCACGGCGTGGCACCCATGATCCGCCAGGTGGCTGCCGAGCGAAACCTGCGGGCCATCGACGCGACCTGCCCGCTGGTGACCAAGGTCCATCTCGAAGCGGTCAAGTTTGCCAAAGCGGGCTACACGATCGTGCTGATCGGCCACGAAGGCCACGACGAAGTGCTCGGCACCATGGGCGAAGCACCCGAGTGCATGGTGCTGGTGGAGGACGCCGCGGCTGTGGCGAACCTGACTTTCCCCGCCGATGCCAAGCTGGCGTACCTGACGCAGACGACGCTGAGCGTGGACGAAGCCAATCAGGTGATCGCGGCTCTCAAAGCAAAGTACCCGCAGATCGTCGGCCCGAACAAAGACGACATTTGCTATGCGACACAGAACCGCCAGGAAGCCGTCCGTGAGATCGTGACCGAAGTCGATGTGGTGCTGGTGCTGGGTAGCCAGAACAGCAGCAACAGCCAGCGGCTTGCAGAGCTTGGCCGATTGAGCGGCAAGCCGGCTTATCTCATCGACCGCGCCAGCGAGTTGCGGAAAGAGTGGTTCAAGCCCGGAGACACGGTGCTGATGACCGCGGGGGCCAGTGCGCCCGAGGAGCATGTCCAGGACTGCATTCTCTATCTCGAAGATCTTTTTGACGCAACGGTCGAACCGCGTGTGGTGCGGGAGGAGCATGTGAGCTTTCCTCTGCCGAAGGAACTGCGCATGGTGAGCGCGTGACGCTGCCGCAGTTCGAGATCGCGCAGTTGCTGCTGCTCCGCTCGGGCTCGGGGCCGGACATCGTTGCCCGCTCGGAGGGCATCGAATTTGTGCACGAGGAATTCGCCAGTCGCACGGCCGTCGCCTATGGTGTGCCGCCCGATTCTGAATCGGAATTTGAAGCGGTCTTCACGCTGCCTTACGATGCGGAGACGGTCGCGATTGCGACGGTGAAGGCTTCGAGGGATGCGGGTCCACGACTGGCGATGCGGTTTCTTTTCGTCCCGGTGCCGCTCTATCGCTGGATCGGTGATCCGTTCGCGATCTCGGATCGGCAGCCGATGTCGGCACTGGCTCGCGGTCGCTTGCCGGTGATTTCCTGGCAGGCGGAGCCGCGACCTCAGCGCAGCGTCGAAGCACTCCAGCAGATTCTGCAAACGGGTGATGCACCGTTCCTTCTGGGTGCGACGCAGGCTCTGCTCGACGGCACGCGGATCCGCATCCTCTCGCCGGATTCGAAGACTGCGCCGCTCCGCCAACTCTGGCAATTGCTGCCCGATGTCACGCGGTGCGAGGTCTGGCCGTGCGAGTATGTGTGTGATGATGGGTTGCCGTTTCACATCGCTGCGGTGCCGAGTCTGCCAGCGCGATTGCCTCCTGGTTTCATCACCGACGAGCAGGCCCGCGATTATCCGGCAGCCCGCTATGAACTGGCTTTGCAGGCCGCTATCGAGAGTGGCGATCAGTCTGCGCTTGACGAACTGCTCGCACGTCGCTCACCGCGGGAAGTGCTGAGAATGACTCTCGTCATGCTTTTTGTGGCGATCGTCGCCGCGGTCGCGATCAACTTCTTCAAGGACTGACCATGCCGCTCGACGAACGCGTGCTCGTGGTGCCGGAATCGCACTTCCGCGAGGTCGGATACTTCGAGGGGTTCCGCAGTGCGGGCGAATGGGATCTCGCAGCATTGCTCGACGCCCGGCACTATTCCTTCCTGCCGCGCAGCGTCTGCGAGACGCAGCCGGAGTTCAAGCAACTCATTCCGTATGTCGTGCTCACCTGCGGCGATCAGGTCTTTCATTATCGCCGCGGGGCTCGCGGGACCGAAACGCGGATCACGGCACTGCGGTCCGTTGGCATCGGCGGGCACATTGCTGAAGAAGACACGCGCGGCGATGGCGATCCCTACCAGATCGGCATGCAGCGCGAACTCGACGAGGAGATTGAAATGGGTGCCGTGATCGCCCGCGAGCGACTCGGTGTCATCTACGACCCCGGCACGCCTGTCGGCTGTGTCCATCTTGGCATCGTGCACCGCTTCGAACTCGCACAGTGTGAGGCAGCAGTGCGCGACGAGTCACTGTCCCAGCCGGGATTCGCTCCCGTGGCTCAGCTTCTCCGCGAACTGACCGAGTTCGAAACCTGGTCGCAACTGACACTGAACCACCTCAAAACTTCAGCGGCTCCCGCAGATCGCGGAAGCCGCTGAAGTTTCGTCATCGCGTCACGCTCACGGCGTGATCGTGACCAGCGAAGCGATGTCGGTCGTGAGGCCGACGACGTCAGTGATTCGCGCGGTCACGGTGTAGACGCCTGCGACATTGAAGTCGTACGCCCAGGTGGCGAAGTTGTCGAGGCTGGTCGCGGTCAGGAAGATTTCCGTCGCGCTGTTGAAGCCGGCACCGTCCCAGTAGTTGCCCATGTTGTCCAGAATGCTGACGCTGACGCTGGCGACGCCGGACTGCGTATCGACTGCCGTCCCCGTGATCGCGGTCGAGCCGGTCACGTTGATCGTCCCGCTCGGAGCGATCTGATCAGCGACGATGCTGAGCGTGTTGGATGGCGTGTTGCCGTTTTCAGCCGCGTCGAGTGCCACGTCGGCAGCGATGGAGATATCCACAGTGCCGTCGCCGGTGGGCGTGACATCGAAGGTGTAGTTCCTGGCGTCGATGGCCACAAAGTTCGACGCCGTACCATTGGTCACGGTGATGTCGTCGATGGTGAAGCCGGTGACATCCTCATCGAAGGTCGCAGTGATGGCCAGCGTGGTCGCACTGGTGGGATTGTCCCCTGTGTAGCCGAGCGTCACACTCGGTGACGTACGGTCGGAGACGATGTTCAGTGTCGTGGAGGCCAGATTGCCGTTGCCGGCTTCATCGGTGGCCACGCCCGCCGGCACCATCACGGTGATCGGGCCATCCGCCGTGGGGATCACGTTGAAGCTGAATTCGTTGTCCGCGAGCATGGTGAAATCGGCGATGGTGCCGTTCGTCACCACGATGTCGCTTTCATCGAAACCGACGATGATCGAGTCGAACACGACCGATACGGGGATCGCGGCGGCCATGGTCGGGTTCGTCGCCGTCGTGCTGAGGAACACCTGCGGCGGAACGGTGTCGATGACCAGGCCACTCGGAAGGATCTGCGGCGTCTGGTTGCCTGCGGCGTCCGTCGTCACCGACGTGATGTTGTAAGTGCCATCGGCGAACGGTGTCGTGAATGTCGCGGTCCACGTTGTCCCGGTCACCACGGCTTGCACCACAATCGCGTTCGCGGAAATTTCGACCATAGCACCAGGCTCGCTGACCGTGCCGGTGATCGTCGGCATGGGGTTGTTCGTGGTCAGCGGATTGATCGTAGTCGTCGGCGCGATCGTGTCGAAGGTTCGGTTCAATTCCAGGCTTGCCGTGTTGCCGGCTCCGTCGCCATCGACTGCCACGTTGGCGGCGATCATCACGCGGATGGTGCCGTTGCCCACCGGAGTCACGTCGAAGGTGTAGGTCTGAGCGTCGACCGCGACGAAGTTCCCCGCGGTGCCGCCTGAGACGCTGATGTCCGTGACATCGAATCCCGTGACATCCTCGCTGAACGTCGCAACAATCGGTATCGGTGAGAAGCGGGTCGGATCGGTCGAGGTGCTGGTGAGCGTCACCGACGGCTGAACGTTGCCGTTAAATGTGATGCTGAATTCCGTGGCTGCCGTGTTGGTGTTGCCGAACGAGTCGGTCGCCACGCCCGCGGCGACGTTCACCGTGATGACAGCCTGCGCGGTCGGCGTCACATCGAAGGTGTAGACCATCGCATCGACGGCGAGGAAGTTGCTGATCGTGCCGTTCATGACCGTGACGCCCGCTGCCGTGAAACCGGTGACGTCTTCATCGAAGGTCACCGTCACGGTGAAGGGGGAGGCCATCGTCGGATCAGTCTCGGCGCTGCTGATCGTCGGCACGGGTCCGGTCGCGTCGATCACCAGTCCGCCGACCTGCGTGTCGTTGCCGACGTTGCCAGCGGCGTCGGTGGCACTGACGGTGATGTCGTAGGTGCCGTCGGCGAGAGGAATGGTCAGAGTTGCGGTCCAGGTGGTGCCGACCACAGTCGCATCGACGGACTCACCGTTCACGGTGACCACGACGGCGGCGCTCTCGTCGTCGACGGTTCCGGTCAGCGTCGGCGTGCTGTTGTTGGTGGTGAGCGGATCGGCGGTCACGACAGGCACGATCGAGTCGAAAGTGCGTGTGACCGTGACGCCGGCGATATTGCCGTTGCCGCCCGTGCCGGAGCCGGCACCTGCGGGGATCATGACTGTGACATCGCCTTCGCCCGCCGGCGTGACAGTGAAGGTGTAATTCGATCCATCCACCGCCACGAAGTCACCCACGGTGCCGTTGGTCACGATGATGTCCGTGTCGTCGAAACCCGTGACGTCTTCGGTAAAGGTCGCGGTGAACGGAATCGGGTTGACGTTCGTGATCGCCGCGGTCGTACTGTCGACGGTGACGATGATCCCGCTGAACGTGATGCTGAATTCGGTCGCGGCGGCATTGTCATTGCCGGCTGCGTCGGTCGCCACACTCGCCGGGACATTGATCGTGACGAGGCCGAGGGCGGCGGGCGTGACATTGAACGTGTACACCATGGAATCCACGGCGACGAAGTTCGACACTGTACCATTGACGACATTGACGCCAGCCGCGGAGAAGCCATTGACGGCTTCGTCGAAGGTGACGGTGAACGGAATCGGACTGTCGGTCGTGGGATCGGCCGCCGCACTGGAGATCGTCGGGATCGCGGCGGTGGTGTCGATGACCAGGCCGTCAGTGAGAGTCGCCATGCCGACATTGCCCGCCGCATCAGTCGCGGTGACCATGATGTCGTAGCTGCCGTCGGTGAAGACCATCAGCAGCGTCACGCTCCAGGTGTTGCCGGTGACGGTGGCTGTCTCGGTTTCGGTTCCGACGGTGACCACGACGGTGGCGTTGGTGTCATCGACGGTGCCCGTCAGCGTGGGCGAGGCATTGTTGGTCGTCAGTGCGTCGGCCGTGACGATCGGTGCGATGGAGTCGTAGACACGGCTGACAGTCGGGCTGGCGAGATTGCCATTGCCACCGGTGCCGGTCGCGACATTCGCGGGGATCATCACCGACACCGTGCCGTCCGCAGTCGGCGTCACGGTGAAGGTGTAGTTGGCTCCGTCGACCATGACGAAATCGCCGACGGTGCCGTTGGTGGCCGTGATACCGCTGGCGTCGAAGCCGGTGACGTCTTCGGTGAAGGTCGCGGTGAACGGAATCGGATTGAGGTTCGTCGGGTCGCCGGCGGTGCTGGCGAGTGTGACGAAGATGCCATTGAAGGTGATGCTGAATTCCGGAGCCGCCGTGTTGCCGTTGCCCGCGGCGTCTGTCGCCACATTCGCAGGCACGTTCACCGTGACGACACCCAGTGCGGTCGGCGTCACGTCGAATGTGTAGACCATCGCGTCCACAGCCACGAAGTTTGCAATCGTGCCATTGGTGATGGTCACGCCTGCATCGGTGAACCCGGTGACGGCTTCGTCGAAGGTCACCGTGATGGGGATCGGGCTTGCCGTGGTGGGGTCAGTTGCGGTGCTTGCGATCGCCACAGTCGGGGCGGTGGCATCGACGACGAGCCCGTCGGTGAGCGTCGTCGTGCCCATGTTCCCGGCCGCGTCGGTCGCCGTGACGGTGATGTCGTACGTGCCATCGGCCAGCGGAGTCGTCAGTGTGGCAGACCACGTGGTCCCGGTCACAGTCGCATTGACCATCTCTCCATTGACCGTCACGACCACAGTAGCCGTCGGATCGTCGACGGTGCCGGTGAGTGTGGGTGTCGTGGAATTCGTGGTCAGCGGATCAGCGGTGACCACCGGTGCGGTCGAGTCGAAGACGCGGGTGACTTCGACACTGGCGAGGTTGCCATTGCCGCCGGTGCCTGTGGCGGCGTCGGCCGGGATGATCACGCTCACGGTGCCGTCAGCCGTCGGAGTGACCGTGAAGGTGTAGTTCGACCCGTCGACCATCACGAAGTCGCCCGCGGTGCCGTTGGACACGACGATGTCGGACACATCGAAGCCAGTGACGTCTTCGGTGAAGGTGGCGGTGAAGGGGATCGGGCTCACGTTGGTTGGGTCAGCCGATGTGCTGGCCACGGTGACCATGATGCCGTTGAAGGTGATGCTGAACTCAGGGGCCGCTGTGTTGCCGTTGCCCGCGGCGTCCATCGCCACATTGGCTGGCACGTTCACCGTGATCAGGCCCAGTGCCGTGGGCGTCACGTCGAAGGTGTAAACCATCGCGTCGACCGCGACAAAGTTCGACGCTGTACCGTTCGAGATCGTGACCTGATCCACGGCGAAGCCGGTAACCGCTTCGCTGAACGTGACGGTGACGGGGATCGGGCTCGTCGTTGTGGGATCGCTCGCGGTACTCGTGGTCGTCGCGGTCGGGGCGGTGGCATCGATGACCAGCCCGTCGGTCAGCGTCGTGGTGCCGACGTTGCCAGCCGCGTCGGTGGCCGTGACTGTGATGTCGTAAGTGCCGTCTGCCAGCGGTGTGGTGATGATCGCCGACCAGGCGTTGCCCGTGACTGTGGCTGTGGTCATGACGCCATCGACAGTGACGACCACGGTGGCCGTGGAATCGTCGACGGTGCCTGTGAGCGTCGGCGTGGTGGAGTTCGTGGTCAGTGCGTCCGCGGTGACAGTCGGTGCGATGGAGTCGAAGACGCGGGTGACGATTGGGCTGGCGAGATTGCCATTGCCGCCGACGCCGGTAGCCGAACCCGCTTCGATGTTCACCGAGACGGTGCCTTCGCCCGCCGGGGTGACTTCAAACGTGTAGCTGCTGCCGTCGATGGCGTTGAATGCCGTGACCGTGCCGTTGCTCACGGTGATGTCGTCAATGTCGAAGCCGGTCACATCTTCCGAGAAGACAGCCGTGTACGGGATTGGGCTGACATTCGTCGGGTCGCTGCTCGTGCTGGCCAGCGCGACCGTGATGCCGGTGAAGGTGATGCTGAATTCCGTAGCAGCCGCGTTCGGATTGCCCGCGGTGTCTGTGACCACGCCCGCGGCGACATTCACCGTGACCAGACCAGTCGCGGTCGGCATCACGTCAAACGTGTAGACCTTCGAATCGATGGAGACGAAGTTCGACACGGTGCCGTTGGTGATCGTGACCAGGTCAGCCGCGAACCCGCTGACCGATTCGTTGAAGGTGACCGTGATCGGAATCGGGCTGGTGGTCGTAGGATCGGTCTCGGTGCTGCTGATGGTCGGGATCGGTGCGACGGTGTCGATGACCAGGCCATCGGCCAGCGTGGTGGAACCCGTGTTGCCGGCTGCATCGGTCGCATTCACGGCGATGGCATAGGTGCCGTCGGCGAGGGCCGTCGCCAGCGTCGCGGTCCAGGTGTTCCCGCTGACGGTCGCATTTGCCGTCTGACCATTGACTGTCACTGTGACCGTTGCATTCGATTCGCTGACCGTGCCGGTGAGCGTGGGCGTCGTGTCGTTGGTCGTGAGCGGATTGGCCGTGACCGTCGGTGCCATGGTGTCGAACACGCGACTAATCGTGTTCGATGCCGAGTTGCCGTTGCCCGCGGAGTCGTTGGCGGCACCTGCCGGAATCGAAACCGTGACTGTGCCATTCGCCGTCGGCGTGACCGTAAACGTGTACTGCTGGGCCGAGACGGTCGTGACCGCGGACGCGGTGCCGCCAGTGACGGTGATGTCCGACTGCGTGAAGCCAGTGACCGCTTCGCTGAAGTTCAGCGTGTAGGGGATCGGCGTCGTGTTGGTGGGATCGGACGACGAGGATGAGAGCGTGGCCGTCGGCGCAGTGTTGTCGGTAATCGTCACATTGATGAAGACAGTGGCTTCACTCGATGTGCCGCCGAAAGTGTTCGCGACGGTATAGCGGAAGGAGTCGGTGGTCGAGGACGAACCGTTGTTGGTGTAGCTGATGGTGCCGTCGGCGTTGACCACCGCGGTGCCGCTGGTGGGATTGCCGGTGACCGTGACGCTTCCGGGATTGAGGGCACCAATCACGGCGGCATCGTTGGCAAGGACATTGATCGTGGTCGAGCCCTTTTGCAACACCGTCGCACTGTCATTACCCGTCAGCGGATTGACCGTCGGCGGGCGAAGCTCGAACCCGGCGATCAGCGGTGCGCTCTGAAAGCGATTGTTGAACAGTGCCAGAGTGTCGACGCCGACATCACCCTGGAACGTCAGTCCGCCGCCAAAGTCGTTCGACGGTCCGAGATCGACGATGTCGTTGCCCGCCCCCGCTTCAATCGCGAGGTGTTCGCGGAAGGTCGAACCGTTGATGATGATCACATCATTGCCGTCGCCCGTGACCACCCAAGTCGAGTGCCGCGAGTTGGTGCCGTTGACCATATGCACGAAATCGTCGCCGCCGCCGGTGTTGATCGAAATGTAGTCGCGACCGTCGACGCCGCTGAACACGACGCTGTCATTTCCGTTGCCGAGTTGAATGTCGAAGCCGCGGGTCACCCCGCCGACGAAGACCACATCCTGAGCCAGACCGTTGATGGTGCAACCCGGGTCAGGGCGGATGGCCACGGAGCGCTGCCCTGTGCCCGAGATGTTGAACGCGTGACTGCCGTCGTCGGAGCGAATCGTGAGCACTCCGCCGAACACGCCGACGGTAATGTTCCCGGCTGGTGTTTCGCGGCTCTCAAGTTGCTCCATCTGCGGCTTGAACTTCCCCCACCGGTTACGCTTCCAGTTCTGGCTCATGTCGGGCACTCTCGTTATTGGTTCTTCCGGACAGTCACGCTCCGACTCCGCCTCGCTGACCGAACGGAGTTCGGCACAATCTTATATCAAATTGCGGCGAATGCGTAGTCCCGGAGCTCTGCATTGTCTGGGCGGCCGCAGATTTCTCACGGCACTTCGGGTTTGTATCGTCGCGGGTTGCTCTGTGCGGGCAGTCCACCACAGCACATTCCCGCCTGTTGCCGCTCAGTCGATCCGCGACACCGACACATCCGGCACTACCGACATGCCTACGATTCTGACGCTGGTATCATTCGATTGGATTGTTAAAAACGCGTGAGTTGAGGCTACTTTTACCGGATCAGCCCATTTCATCCTGCTGGCAAGGTGCATTCCGCAGAGCCGTCATGCTGATTGAGACTGAGCTCACGCGAGTGTTGGCCGCATGAATAGCCAGCCTGAATCTGTTCGACGTGTTGCCCGATGCCAAACCGTGGTCGCCGAGTTCGAACCTTTCCCTGGCAGCAAATCTCCCATAAGATGGTAGTTGAAGAGAGATTGAGTCAGGAGAGGTGGCAGAGTGGTTGAATGCGTTAGTCTCGAAAACTAATTTACCCGAAAGGGTAACGAGGGTTCGAATCCCTCCCTCTCCGTTTGATCGAAGCTCCGTGCTGTGAAGTCCTTACTTCTGAGCCTTTTGGGCTGGGTCTCTGAGTTTGGCACCCCGGATTGTGTCAATCACTGTGCCAATCAGCCTGATCAGTCCTGATAAAGTCTTCTCCCCCGGCACCAAGTGGAATGCGACTGCCACCTCCAGCACAGTGCTGGAGGCGGGATGTCGCGAACTTTGATCCTACTCATCCGCATCGCCTGTCGCAAGTCCGTCGCAGCCGCCCAGCTTGATGTTCTGCATCTGGCGGCGGGCTTCGTCGTCGTTCAAGTGGTAGTACCGGGCGATCAGCCTCGAATCCTGGTGCCCTAGCCATCCCATGAGCATCTGCTGGCTGACACGGTTGTTGGCGCAGAGGCTGCAGAAAAAATGTCGGAAGCTGTGCAAGCGGCCATGGGCAAAGCCAATTTCACCAGCTGGGGTTGGAAATTTCTTCGCCAGCGGCTTCAGGACGTCACGAATGAGGATGTTTCGGATCGTATCCGCTTTGAGCCTGCCGCCGCGGGGGCCGTGGAACACCACTCCATCCGCCTTCCGGGCGATGGATGCGAAGATCGGCAGCAGCTCAGGATTAATGGGAAACACCCTGCCACGCCCACCTTTCAGCGTCCTGACCACGCCGACTTGCTGCTTTCGACTCGATTTGGACTCGTCCACGAGTTCGATCATGCCGCTGGCGAGATCAATGTCACTCCAACGCAGAGCAATCAGTTCCCCAATGCGCAGTCCCGTAAACGCCAAGGTCGTGACAACGTCGTGAAGCCAGTGAAGCTCGGGATTGGCTCGGGTCAAGGCACGGATCGCAATCACTTCTTCAGGCCGCCAGCAGTAGGTATCCGTGCCTTTCGGCTTGGGCAGCTTCAAGAGGATTTTAGCTTCCGGCGGCAGCCTTTTTTCGGCTATTAGGTAACCGATGATCTGCTTTACGGTTGTTCCTTCGAGATACTGGGTGCTGTAGGCGTATTTCTCGCTTTCCAAGTGGTCCAGGTACTTCTTTAAGGCACTCGTGGTCACTCGGTTCCAAGAGACGATCCCCTTGGTGGCGAGGAACGCCTCGAACTTGTCAAGAACCGGCTTGTAGCGTTTCTGCGAGGATTTTCGAATGCCGCCGGTCACGGGTGAGCGTTTGTTATGTTCTTCGTAAAGGTTTCGCCCTTCGAGGTAGGGCAATTCCTGTCCATGAAACGGCTGCAAGAGTTCTGGTTCCGCCAGACCATGATGCACCGCCAAGCGAAGATCGACCTGCTTGAGGTTCTTCAGGGCTTCGTCTTTATTGCCGGTCCCCAAACTGTGGCGGCCAACGCTAGGCTTGTTGCTGCGTCCGTCGGCCCACCAGATCCCGTCCCGGAGGAAAAGCCCCCAGGAGTAATATTGTCCAGCGTAGCGGTCATATTTTCGCGGCCTCGGCATGTAAGGCTCCTTTCTTTGTTGGGCTAAGGCGGCGCGACGCCCGACGCGGAGGGTGACTCTGCGTGGGGTTGCGCCGACGTGCAAAGGGGTTAAGGTTGGTTCGATGGTGGCTTGGACTGCCACCACGGCTTGGGGCCAGAACGCGACTCGGATTTCACAGGCTTCTCAGCGCCGACACGATTCGACGCGTTCGCGGTCCGGGTCTGTTCGAGATGCTGAAGTGCATCGCGGGGAATCAGGATCCGGTGGCCGGGACCACCGGGTTGAACCGAGGCAATGCGTCCATTACGAACGTAGCGGCGAATCGTGACTTGAGAGAGCCCGCAGGCAGTGGCGAACTCTTCCAGTGTGCAGTAAGGACTTTCTTCCAAATAACGTCTCCTGAGCCAACGATCTTCACCAACTGTTGGTGATCATCGCATGCCCAAGGATACTCATGGCCATCGGGGATTGCTAAGGTTCCGTAGTTCCTGCTCAATCAGACCTCGCGATGGTCAGGAACGCGATCACGGTGACGGAGCGGTATCTTCGGACGGGTCTGATGGCCTGAGTATTCACCCCGAACTCTCAGGCATTGTAGAGCGTCGAGTAGGGCTTTGCGATTTCCAGGGACATTGTCAAGAACACACTTGGTGGAAACATCATTTCCGACGATCATCAGAAATGATCTTAATCGATCCATCAAAGCGGTCGTAGCTTCATCGGGATTCTGCCAGCGAGCATCCAAAGCCTCTTCTGCCGGATCCGGATGACTCGGGGAGGAGCACATGGCCCGACTCGCCAACGCTTCTCCGTGCTGACGCGGAACGCAATCATTACGCCCCATGTTCTGTAGGAGTTCACGAATGTCAAGCGACCAATTCCACGTGATATTCAGACCATCTTGAAGAGAGAACACGTTATGTCCCAAATCGAATTCATAGTCCTCGCATAGTCGAATCCAACTTGTTGCCGCATCAGCACCGAGCGTTGTGCCCACTTCACCGACTGTCACATTCCATTTCTGCATGGAAAGAAGGTTGGTTTTCCACTGTAGTACGACATCCACAGGTATTGCGTCGATCATGGTGCCGAGCAGCATGAATTCGACTTCATCGAGCACAAAGCGGGAATGAATCAGTTCGCAGGACTTGCCGATGTAGTGAATCAATTCATCAGACAAATGCGCTTGCAAATGTCCTAGACTTACGAAGCCGCTGGTTCCCTGCCCGTGGAGAAATGTGTGAGTCATCAATTGAGCGACATTGCCACAGAGTTGGGCCGATAACTCTTGATCAAACGTGTGCAGCGCGTCGCCTGGTTTCATGGGACGGTCTTTGCAGTTTATTTAGGCACATTGCCTATTCTATCAATTCTGTGAGTTCAGAACTCTCCAGATTTTCTGCGTGGGGTGATCGAATCGGCGTGCTCTGGCTCGATCGAAGAATCCGAGTGGCGATCAGTCGAGCAATCAGTTTCATAAGTCGTTCAGTGTGAGCAAGGTTCAGTTCACGAATCTCGATCTTAACGGGTGCTTTCAAGTGAGTTCTTGACTGAATCAACGAGTTTCTCCTCTTGGGTGTGGGAAGGTTCCGGCCTGCCGTGTGCGAAGTCAGCAGCAGTTTGAAGTGGTGCTGACACACCGTCAAAGCCCTACGAAGGAGTCGTCTGGAGTGGTTGCCGAGGCGGTTTCCAGCAGATTCGACAGCGGTCGCAGGTCATTTGCGGCTCCTGTGAGAGCCCGTTTTCGGCTCGGCAAACGGGTGAGTTGTCAAGCACCGCCAGAGGGTACCTTCGCTGAGCTCGTACACGAAACACTAGGTCGACGTCCGCAGGTGGGCTGACATCTTCCGCGGTCATCAACCACGCCAACCGCACATCCGTGTGGACGATGTCCGGTACACTGGAGTCGGTGTCGAGCGAATACCACATCTGGCAATTCGGCTCGGCAGACATGGCTTCGAGCACCTCTCGAATCACTGGCACACGCCAGGCTCGGGAATACGTGAAGAATTTCACGCGTGTCGATCGCCGGATTATCTTCAGCCACTTACGAGCATACTTGGCCGAGTAGAACTCGCCGCCGGTGTGGATGCGGACGACACGGACATGATGGGCAATCAAAAACGCCCGCACGCGGCGGGCGAAGTCGCGACGACGGGTGAGCCGCAGGTTCGCCTCGTAGCGAGCCTTGGCTTTGAGCCGGTACTGCTCCGTTCTTCGTGAATAGCAGTGTTTTCGGCAGGTCGGCGTCATCCCGACGCAGATTTCAGCACGGCCTGACGGGAGCGCAAAGCCCCAGATCAAGTCCGTGCCCAGCTTCTTGTTCCCTGCTGTCAGCATGTGGCCTCCAGTGAACGAAAAAACCGCCGGGAGGGTCCCGGCGGCTGACTGAGTTGTTTTTGGTCGGGTCGGTCAGGTGACCGACCCGGCGACGGAGAGCTCCGCCGCGAGCAGGTTGAGGGTTTGGTCAAAAGTGAGGGGCTGGCCTCTCAGCCAGCGGGCGAACTGAGCCAGCATTAGCCCCGCGGCGATGCTGGCGGCATAAATGGTGGTCCGGGCTGTGCAACTGCCGGCATAGGCCTCGCCGGCCCGAAACAGCGTCCCGGCGTAGTCGAACTCCCGATGCGGCGCGGCGCTGGCCAGCACTCGGATGACTTCCGCGGCCAGCCGGCCATCGGTGAAGAAGCGGGTCCGATCCTGTACCGCGTCCCAGATGAGTCGCCGGGTGTCGATGGCATCGACACAGGCGAAGACAGCGATCTCGTGATCGCGGCGGAAACCGCGACCATGCGAACGCCGGAACCGCTCCGGGATGGCGTGCAGTTCCATCAGAGGAAACTGCTGATGAGCAACATTGGCCACTGCGTGGACCTTGGGATCGCCGATGTCGGTCTCCCAGAAGCCCTGACAGGCGAGGTTTTCGATGCTGACGTGGTCGTGGTCGTAGAGCGTCATGGCCGGTACGCCCAGGGCTGCGAGTTGCAGAGCCACCTGCCGCCCGACCGAACCGACGCCGATGACCACGGCGTGGATGCGGGCCAGCCGTTCTGGCGGTACAAGATCGCCCTGACGCAGGTTGCGGTCGCTCAGAGTCCTGTCATTCGAAGTCATGAGTGTTTCTCGTGAGGAAGGGATGGTCGTCGCCGCGGAGCCAGTAGTCGAAGTCCCGGGCGAATGAACTCTGAGGTTTGCCATCCGGCTGGGCCGGACCAGGAAAGAAGCTGACGGGTTCGACGAGGTGATCGAACTCGGTTTGCCAGCGGTCGATGTCGTCGAAGAACTGCTGCGAGGTCGCGTACTCCGGCCAGTGCGACCAGTCGATGCTGGTCGCAATTTCCAAGGCCCCTCCGGGGCCGGCATTGAAGCGCAGGCGGGCGTAGGTCCGTCCGGTGCGGCCGAGGATGCCCATCAGTGCCCAGTCGCAGCCCCCAAAGACCCGCTTGAACGTCTGCTCGTCAACACCGCTGGGTGTCACCGAGGCTCCCGGGTGGGTGTGCAGCCAGACGCGGGCAAACCGGTGAGGCGGGATGCCCGCATCGGCACTCTCGTCGAAAAGATCAGCAACCGCGGTATCGTCGAAAGCCACCGACACGCTGGTCGTCGACTGTTTCACGACCAGCAGGTCCTCGACGACGAGGGGATGTTCTTCGTGGCAGAGGCCGAATGCACCGATCTCGGTGGGACCGGCGTGGCAGAGGAACTGCCACTTCAGCCAAGCTCGCGGTGTGAAGACCAGTCGAGGCGGATCCAGATCACGAGGCATGAGATTCCTCCAAAGTCGGGGTGGGTTCCTCCTCTGCGGCACAGGTGACGCAGAGTGAATCGTCGTTGAGGTCGGATTGCAGCACGGCGGTGTCACAGCCTGAGCAGATGGCTCGACAGCCGGAACAGACTGACTTGCCGGAAGTGAGCTCTTCCAGGCATCGGGAGCAGCAATCGTCGTCACAGCCCTCACAGGGTGAGAGGCATCCCGTGCAACGAGTTTCGTCGCAGGAGCGGCAGCACAAAGCACAGCCATCGCAAAGATCGCTCTCGCAGCCTGCGCAATAACTGCTCGTATCGCGATCGGCACGGCGACCGCAGTCGCCGCAGATCAGACCGTCCCACTCACTGAGTTGCACGTAGGCCGAGCGGGGGTTGTAAGTCGTCAGCACGCTGCGGATCAGGACGAAGGCATCGCTGATGCGACCTTCTGTCAGGGCACGATCAATGGGACCAGCAGCGTCGCCAGCGCAGAGATCGCCGGAGTTGACGTGCGGATGCATGACATCGTCGCGGCCGCACGCAGGATGCGGCTCCGTGGCCACAACATCGAAGCAATGCGAGCCCCGCTGTTCGCCGATTCGAGCCCAGTGGAGTTCGATCGAAAACGCGCCAAGTCCGATGCCCTCCAAAGTGATAGGCTCGGTTGTCACTCGAAGGACTGAGCGGTGAATGTCAGACTTGAACTCGCCAAACTCATCATCGAGCGCACGCAGTTCCTGAACCCAGTCGCTGAGGCTGGGCATTCGCTCAAGACTGTTGTGGGCTTCTCTCAGAGGCCCGAGCGTTCGTGCGAGTTCATCGAGTCGCCATCGGCAGTCTTCCCACAGCGTGGGCAAGCAGTGGGTGAAACCATGATCCTCTGCCTGCCGCAGGCGATTGCGGATCGCTGAGAAGCTGTTCCAGGCCTGGTCGATAAACCGCCATTGCTGCGGGGATTGGCCGCTGGGCTCAGTGCGTTGCTGCCAGATCTCCTGAAGTCGTTGTGCAAAGCGAATTCGTGTGCGAAGAGCGTGCATGATTGCTCCCAAAACGCCGACGACCCCGGCGCGTGTTGCGCCGGGGTCGTCGACTGGTGAGGAAATGTGTTAGATCGCCCCCTCGATTTTCACGGGAGTAATCGAGATGCGATCGCCGGGCTGGAGGATTTGATCCGCTGCCGCAGGCTGGCGGTTGACACGGATCAGGAAGTCGGCTGCCTTCCGAGTCGGCAGCTTTTCCGCGAACAGCGTGCTCACGGCTGTTCCGTCCATAACTTCGATGTGGTCAGCGAAACCTCCGCCGTCATTGTTGATAAACAAGATCTTCATGCTGAAAACCCTCAGTGTGGAAACGAAACCGCCGCTGGGAATTTCCCAGCGGCGGGTGGAATGACAGTCATGCTGCCATCGGTTCAGTGCCGTCGCCTCTGTGGCGACGGTCGGATGTTGCCGGAAGCCAAGTCGATGAGTGCCAGGATCAGAAACACGATAACTGAGACCGTCAACGACCCACAAATGGCCCCGACAACTCCGCCTACCAACAAACATCCAGTCAAATGGGCACCATTCAACTGCGAGCGTGCCCCCATCGTCACCTCCATTTCACGGCAAAGATGTTAGAAATGACGCATTATGCCGGAGTATGCGCGTCATTCCAGCTAGCGTAAAACTATGCTAGCCCTCATATATTCTGACACGTTTTAGATGGTTATTTAGGCTCATAATCAGCCCAATAATCTGTTGTCACGCTCCAAGAAGATGTATCACGGCTTTCGTCGGCACAGCGTTCAAGCGAGTCACGTCGTCTTTGGATATTGATGCAGGCGACATCGACACGGCGATCATCCAGTCGAGAATACGACCTGCGAGAGCGGGTCGGCGGTTGATTCGAATAAGCTCGTCTATGGCCTGACGGCCAGCGCCTTCTTCGCGAAGTGCGCGGCCGTGAAAGCGTCGTTTCACGATCACATCATGGTCGCCGAGTCGCGGAAATCATGATGAATAAACTACGACGACCGAATAATATCAATAATCACACTGTTCACGTCGACGACGCAAAATCGAGCCACAAACGGGGACGAACCGCAGACAACAGTATCCGCGAAGGCCTGATACTGAACCCCACGTCAGACAGGCACCGATCAACTCCGGACTTTGTCCACATCAACAGCTGCATGACTCGGCGTGGATAGCAACCATCTTAGAAGAGAATTGAGCATTGCATTTCTAACATCATCGCTCTTGCTGAGTGACGCAAGGCAAGGCTATCTTTTCGTTCTAAGGTCCACACGAAGATGTGTTCAGGTTGCCGAAAAAATCAATCCCACAGCACGTTTCAGAGCTACAACACTTCAACGTGACTCAAAATTCGTTGGCAACGAGCAACCACATGAAAACTGGCAATATCGTACGTTGTCGGAATCGCGACTGGGTCTTGATGCCGTCTGGCGATGCCCAACATGTCTCACTGCGGCCACTCACGGGAGTAGCCGATCAGTACGTGGAATTGCATCGAGGGCTGCTCGACCTACTGGGCATGAGCGTTTCCGCCGAAAACCTAAGTGAGGCATCGTTCCCGCTGCCAACTGTCGCCGATCTCGCAGACGCAGCGGGAGCCCGGCTTCTCTGGCAAGCGGCCCGGCTGACACTCCGCGAAGGGGCATCTCCATTGCGATCGCTTGGCCGGATCTCGATCCGGCCGCGTGTGTATCAGTTTGTGCCGCTGCTGATGTCGTTGCGGCTCGAACCGGTTCGGTTGCTCATCGCCGACGATGTGGGCGTTGGCAAGACGATTGAAGCATTACTCGTCGCGCGGGAGATGCTCGACCGCGGCGAAGTCCGTCGCCTGGCGGTCCTCTGCCCGCCGAATCTCTGCGAGCAATGGCAAGCGGAACTGGCCGAGAAGTTCAACCTCGACTCCGTCGTGGTCCGGGCCGGGACTATCCGCTCTCTGGAGAGCGGCATCCCGAGATCCAAAACCGCGGCCACCGTCTATGGCCACTATCCGATTCAGATCATCAGCATCGACTTCGTGAAGAGCGACCGCAACCGGGCGTCGTTCCTGCAATTCGCTCCGGAACTGGTGATCGTGGATGAAGCTCACGGCGCGGCCCAAGCCGAGGAGAACTCGCGGCAGCATCAGCGGCACGATCTGGTTCGTGAACTCGCCGCAAAGCCGGGGCAGCATCTGATTCTTCTCACGGCCACGCCCCACAGCGGCATCGAAAGTGCCTTCCGCTCGCTCCTCGGCCTACTCCAGCCACAGTTCGCCGAGTGGAATCTCGACACACTCGCCGAGAAGGAGCGCATCGAACTCGCCCGGCACTTCGTCCAGCGGACCCGTCGCGACATCGAACGCGACTGGGAAGGCGATCACTGCTTCCCCCGACGGGAGTCGAGCGACGAAACCTACCGGCTCTCCCCAGAATACAAGGCCCTCTTCGATGCCGCCTACGACTTTTGCTCTGAAATTGTCCGCAGCGGTCACGCGATCGCCAAGCGTCAGCAGCGAGCCCGCTTCTGGGGAGCACTCGCACTCTTGCGATGCGTGATGTCCAGCCC
This sequence comes from Limnoglobus sp., assembly GCA_041736785.1. Lineage (GTDB taxonomy): Bacteria > Planctomycetota > Planctomycetia > Gemmatales > Gemmataceae > JBGSSZ01. The sequence goes on along the minus strand of JBGSSZ010000455.1, from coordinate 400 downwards.
GGCGGCGGCTCTGGCCACGCTCGAATCGCGGCACACAGCGATCAGCATGAGTGAAGACGAACCGTCGTTCGATACCTTCATTTACGAATCCTCTGACGACCGCACTGACGACGACCAGCCCACGCCGCCGCTGGAAGCCGCTGTCGCCACGCTGCAGGAGACCGATCGCAAAAAACTCCGCGACCTGGCAAAGCTCGTGAGGGCCATCACACCTGAGAAGGACAGCAAGCTCGCGGATTGCGTGAAGCATGTCCGCAAGCTGCTGGCGGCGGAGGGATAGTGCAGCGCGGGGGCCTGGTGGCGGCGGCGGGGAGATTGTGAAGCGCACAACCGTGTACTGCTGTGAGCTGACATGATGGGGTTACCGCCCGTCATCCGGCCGCAGGAGGCACCGAGGTGT
>JBGSSZ010000401.1:0-4195 GCA_041736785.1 Limnoglobus sp. | reverse complement strand
TGAGCGGCTGCGGTCAGACTGTCATGGCCGCTGCACCGTGTGCACCCGCCGCCCCCGCCTTCACCACGCAGACCGTCACCCGGTACCGCGCCGAAACCCGCACCCGCCAAGTGCCCGTCACCAAGATGGTCCCCGTGCAGCGCGAGGAAAGCTACACGTGGAACGAGTGCGTCCCCGTCACTACCCAGACCAAGCAGACGGTCAACTACTCCAAGAACGTCATGGTCAGCGAGCCCTACACCTACACCGTCAACAAAATGGTGACGGAGCAGGTCCCGCAGACGGTGACCGAGTGCAAGACCGTGTGGGACGACCAGCCTTACACCTACACGGTGCAGGTGCCGGTCACCACGCAGCAGAAGCGTACCATCACCGAATGCAAGCAGGTCTGGGTCGATCAGCCTTACACCTACACGGTGCAGGTGCCGGTGACGACGCAGCAGAAGCGGACCGTGACCACGGCCAAGCAGGTCTGGGTCGATCAGCCGTACACCTACAACGTGAACGTCCCCGTGACCTCGCAGCAGAAGCAGACGATCAACGAGATGAAGCAGGTCTGGGTCGATGAGCCCTACAGCTACACGGTCAGCGTTCCCGTTACCACGATGACAGCCCAGACCCGTTCGTACTACGTCTGCGTTCCGCAGACAGTGACCGAGCAGGTTCCCGTCACACGTCGCGTCTGGGTTGCAGCCGCTCCGGTGGCGACCGATGGATGCTGCGGTTCGGCTCCGGTCGCAGCCGCTGGCGGTTGCGGCACTCCGACGACCAGCTGTGGCAGCCCCTGTGCAAGCAGCTGCACCCCGGCTTGTGATCCCTGTGCCAAGCAGAAGCGTTGCGGCCTCTTCGGTGGTCGTCGCGGTGGCTACAGCAGCGGTTATAGCAGCGGCTATGCCAGCAGCGGTTGCTGCGGCGACGCCTACAGCAGCGCCTCGGCTGGTGCCTGCGGCAGCTGGTCGACCACCACGGAAATGCAGACCGTCACCCGCACTGTCATGAACCGCGAAATGCGCAACGACACCGTGCAGGTCCCCGTGACCACCTGGACCACGGAAACCAAGCAGGGCACCCGCAAGGTGGCCAAGTGCGTGACCGAAGCCCGCGAAATCATGGTCCCCGTGACCACCTGGAAGACCGAAGCTCGCCAGGGCAGCCGCAAGGTCTGCCAGATCGTCAACGAAAGCCACGACATCATGGTGCCCGTGACGACCTACACGACGGAAACCAAGACGGCGAACCGCAAGGTCTGCCAGATGGTCAGCGAAAACCGTGACATCATGGTGCCCGTGACGACCTACACCATGGAAACCAAGACTGCCAGCCGCAAAGTGGCCCGCCAGGTCAACGAGCAGAAGCAGATCATGGTCAACGTGACCAAGTGCGTCCCGACCACGGAAACCGGCAGCCGCCAGGTTTGCAAAGTCGTGACCGAAAGCAAGGAAATTACCGTGCCCGTCACCACAATGACCACCGTGGCCAAGACAGGCAAGCGGATGGTGACCGAGTATAAGTCCGTCACCGAAAACGTCGAGCAGACCTACACCGAGATGGTTCCCTACACGGAAACCATCCAGGTTCCCTGCGGCGGCTGCAACAACGGCTGCGGCATGAACAATGGCTGCGGCACGGGTTGTGGCATGAACAGCGGCTGTGGTATGAGCAATGGCTGCGGCATGAGCAGCGGTTGTGGCTCCAGTAAGGCTCGCTTCGGTGGCCGTCGCAGCCGTGGCGGTTGCTGCAACTAAATTGTCCGCGATGTAAATACATCAGCAAGCCGCGGCAATCGCCGCGGCTTGTTTCATTCCCCGCCCAGCTGACGCTTCAACTCCGCGACCTCCCGCCGCAACTCCGTCACTTCATCCGTCACGGCCTTCAATTTCGCGTCCCAGTCCACGCTGGGGGCACTCACCCGCGGTGGGGCTTCCAAACTCGCCGTGCTGCCGGCGGTGCTCTTCGCGTGAGCCAGTTCGTCGGCCGTGTGGAAGCCGTGCGTCAGCATCGCACCGCGTCGTTCGGGATCGCTGAGCCAGACGATCAGTTTCCGCTCCGCCAGTGGCTTCAGGATGCCATGCAGTTCCTCGAGGGTGGCAATTGCGCTCATGCGGTCGGCCCGCCCGCGGAGATCACCGACGCTCTGCGGCCCGCGAAGCAGCAGTTCCGCGAGCACAGCCATCTCCTGGGCTGTCGCGCTCCACTTCTCATAGAGCAGGTGCTTCCAGCGATCGACGCGGCTACCGGTGATTTTGCTCGCCAGCCCCGCGGCCTGCAGTGCGGGCATCGCCTCCTCGACATCGTCGTCGCTCAGGTCCATCACCGGATCGCGATTCGACTTCTGATTGCAGCCTGTGGTCAGGCTGTTCATCGTCAGCGGATAGCTGTCGGCGGACTTCGAGGTCTTCTGCTTCTCGATCAGCGTGCCGAGGATGCGGCGGTGCAGGGGTGAGAGCGGCTCCCAGGGTTCACTCATGGTCTGGCCTCGCGGGATCGGGGAAAGTTACAGAAAGCCGGGACGCACATCGGAATGTGTACTAGATACGTTCAGGCATTGCAATCTTGGAGACTCGCCCCATGGATCCCGCAAGAATCATTGGTCTGATCGTCGTCGTCGCCGGGCTGATCATCGCTGGCGATGCCAGTTCGTTCGGCATGAAGACTCCGGCCGCAGGGATCGCGATCGCTGCCGTGGGCGGGTTCGTGCTGATCTACAGCCTCTTTGCGCAGAGCGAAGCTGGCAATCGCGGCGCCAGCGGTCGCCGCGTCCGCGACCATTCCATCTGACGCTGCAGCGATTCTCGTAAGAACCCCCAGCCGAATCCGAAGTGGATGCCGAGCAGCACGCTCGGAATCCTCAGCCCGACGCGCCACGGCTGTCTGCGGGCCAGCCATGCTGAGCCACCGAACACGACTGCAGCGTAGAGCACGAGCGTCGCGAAGTACAGCCACGCAATCACCGGCGACAGCAGCGAGCCGACGGCCCCGAGCGCCAGCCAGGCGATCCAGAGCGGTGGCACGAGTGCTGGCATTGTCAGTGAGTTGGGATGCTTTCTTGCCAGCCTGGCGCGACCGGTGCCATAGCGTCGCAATTGCCCCGTCAGACCCTTCAGCGTCTGCCGTGGATGGTAGATGATGGCGATCTTCGGCGTAAAGAAGCAGCGGAAGCCCGCACCGTGGACGCGGGTGTTGAACTCCACATCCTCGCATGCGTCAAAGTGCTCGTCGAAAAGTCCGATTCTCTCAAACACCTCGCGACGGTAGGCGATGGCCGTGCTCTGCGGCAGAACAAACTTGGTTTCGCTGCTGTAGATGTCCGAGTCCGGGTTGTGCCCGAGCCGGCTCGACCTCGCCACAGACACGGCTTGCTGGAACGACGTCGGTTCGGCGGTGCCCTGCGGTTGCGGTCGCCCGAGGCAATCGGCTCCGCTCTCCGCGAACGCCCGTGCCAGATCCGTGAGATAGGTCCGCGTTGGCACACGGCAGTGTCCGTCGACAATGACGGCAACGTCGCCACGCATCTGCCGCACGCCCAGATTGCGGGCAGCACTCGACCACCGTCTGGCGTTGTAGACGAGTTTCAGATTCTCGTGCGACTCCTGCAGTCGGCGCACGATGGGCACGGTGGCGTCGTCGGAGCCGCCGTCGGCGACGATCACCTCGAACAAGGGATAGTTCTGAGCGAGCAGCGCAGTGAGCGTGCTTTCAATCGCTGCAGCTTCGTTCCGCACCGGCACAATCACAGTGATCGCGAGCATGGCAGCAGTTCCGCGGCGGCGATGAAGGGACAGACATCAGTTTCGAGCGTAGAGCCGCTTGAGACCCACGACCTTCAGCGCCGTGCAACCGACCACGCCGAGGTGGAATGCCACGCCCCGGTAGCGGATGCCGTGCAGATCGTATTTCAGTTTGCGACGCACGCTGCCGATCGTCTCGTCGGGCGGCAAATGGATCTGGGCGAAGCCCGTCAGGCCCGGCTTCACGGCCAGTCGGCGATCGTATCCGGGGATCACGCGACGCAACTCCGCGGCAATCTCCGGTCGCTCCGGTCGCGGCCCGACCAGGCTCATCTCGCCCCGCAGCACGTTCCACAACTGGGGCAGTTCATCGATGTGCAGGGCCCGCAGCACGAAGCCCACCGGCGTGATCCGCGGGTCGCCCGGCAGGCACCAGCGCGGACCCGTCAGGCTCTCGGCATCGACGA
>JBGSSZ010000373.1:0-3410 GCA_041736785.1 Limnoglobus sp. | reverse complement strand
TGCCACCGTCGCGCGTGCGGTACACGCCGCGCTCGGTGTTCGGACCAAACGCATGACCCAGCACGGCGGCGAAGGCGATGTCGGGGTTGGTCGGGTGCACCGCGATCGTGCCGATCTGTCCGACTTGCTTCCAGACGTGCTTCCAGGTGCGGCCGGCATCCTCGCTTTTGAAAATGCCCAGGCCCGGCGTGGTGTTGCCGCGGATGTTCGCCTCCCCGGTGCCGACGTAGACCACGTTCGCATCCGACGGCGCCACCGCGATGCTGCCGATGGAGCTTGTGGGCTGGTCGTCGAAGATCGGCTTCCACTGCAGGCCGCCATCACTCGATTTCCACACGCCGCCCGACGCAGTGGCTGCATAGTAAGTGAGCGGATCGCCCGCCACGCCACAGGCACGGCTGACACGGCCACCAGCGTATGGCCCGAGCAGACGATACTCCAGTCCGTTCTGGCTCGGTTCGGCAGCAGACACGGACAGGGTAAGAATCAAGACACCAAGCAAAGACAGGCGTGACATGGGTTATCCCGGATGAGCGTCAGGATCGGCAAACACTACCTAAATTAAGACGAACGACTGGCGGTGCCAGTTGAATGGCATTTTTGCCCCGGAATCGCTGCGGGCGTATCCGGCATATCCGTCACGATTCATCCCGGTACGGCACAAAAAGCTCGGTCGTGAAGTATCGCTCCATCCGATCCGCGAACACGGTCACGATCTGAGCGCTTGGATTATCCAGAGTCTCGAAGAGTTGCAGTGCCGCCCGGAAGTTCAGCCCCGAACTGGGCCCGACCGGGAAACCGAGGCGGATGAGATCCCGGGTGGTGTCGAGTGCGTGTTCGTCGTCGATCTCATACATCGCCATGTCGGGGAGTCGCTCGAGTTTGAAGATTTCGGAGAGGTCGTCCGCCACGCCGGGGATGCGGGCGCTGAAGGAACAACACTCGATCTCCGGGGCTCCGCCTTTCAGATTCACCGGTCGGGCGTGGCAGGGTACGGGTGTGTTGCCCGCTTCGACGAACCCTTCGTAGAGCCCGACCAGTGTGCCGCCGGTGCCGACGCCCGACACCACCCCATCGACGCGGCCGCCGGGAATCTGATCGATGATCTCGCGAGCGGTGCCCAGCCGATGAGCCTCGGCATTGTCGTTGTTCTTGAACTGCCGCGGCAGGAACACGCCCGGGCCGTCGAGGCTCTCGGCATGGGCGATCGCGCCGCGGATCCCCGTGGCTTTCGGCACCAGCACAACCTCGCCGCCGTAGGCCCGGATCATCAGCACCCGCTCGCCGCTGACCCCTTCGGGCAGAACGGCCAGGAACTTGAACCCCATCTGCGCACACGCTAGGGCGAGGGCAATGCTGGTGCTGCCGCTCGACGCCTCCACGACGCGGTCGCCGCAGTTGAGCCGCCCTTGCCGCCAGGCCTTTTCGAGGATGAAGCGGGCGATGCGGTCCTTGGTCGAACCGCTCGGATTGAGGAATTCCAGCTTGCACCAGATCGCGGGACCGTCGGCGAGGCTCACGGGCACAAGCGGCGTCGGACCGCAAAGACTGGCATAGCGAAGGGGCATGGCGGCTCGGCTTTCAGCAGCAGGACAAACAACCGCCTCACGGCGGGCCTGCTATTAGAGTAGTTGCATTTTCATTCATAAGATGGCTGCATCACTCCTGGAAGGATGCCTCGCTCATGGCCGAGAAGATCACGCCGCGTGCCAAAGACTACCCGCAGTGGTACCTCGATGTTGTGAAAGAAGCTGGGCTCGCGGACAATTCCGACGTCCGCGGCTGCATGGTCATCAAGCCGACTGGCTACGCCCTCTGGGAGAACATGCAGCGTTCGCTCGATCGCATGTTCAAAGAGACCGGCCATGTGAACGCTTACTTCCCGCTCTTTATCCCAATGAGCTACCTCGCCAAGGAAGAGGAGATGGCCGAGGGCTTCGCGAAAGAGTGTGCCGTCGTCACGCACTATCGCCTGAAGGCCGAGAAAGGGCAACCGCTCGACGTCGACCCCACGGCGAAGCTCGAAGAACCGCTCATCATCCGGCCGACTTCGGAAACGATTATCTGGAACACCTACAAAAGCTGGATCCAGAGCTACCGCGATTTGCCGGTGCTGATCAATCAATGGTGCAACGTGGTGCGCTGGGAGATGCGCACGCGGCTGTTCCTCCGCACCGCGGAATTCCTCTGGCAGGAGGGGCACACGGCTCACGCCACGGGGCAGGAAGCCGAAGACGAGACCATGAAGATGGTGCGTGTCTATCAGAAGTTTGCCGAAGAGTTCATGGCCATGCCGGTGCTCGTCGGGCCGAAGAGCGACGGGCAGAAATTCCCGGGGGCGATCTATACCTTGTGCATCGAAGCCATGATGCAGGACGGAAAAGCCCTGCAGGCGGGGACGAGTCACTTCCTCGGTCAGAATTTCGCCAAAGCATTTGATGTGAAGTTCACCAGTGTCAACAACGTGCAGGAATATGCCTGGGCGACCAGCTGGGGCGTCAGCACGCGGCTCATCGGCGGCCTCATCATGACCCACTCCGACGACAATGGCCTGGTCTGCCCGCCGCGGATTGCACCCTTGCATGTGGCGATCTGCCCGCTAGGCAAGAGCGACGCCGAGCGGGCCCCGTGCATCGCAGCCGCGGAGAAACTCGCCGCAGAGTTGCGGGCGAAGCCGCGCGACGAGTTCTATGGTTACGAGCCGATCAGCGTGAAGATCGATCTCATGTTCGACAAGCAGCCGGGTTATCGCTATGCGGAGTATGAACTTCGCGGCGTGCCGGTGCGGGTCGAGATCGGGCCGAAGGACATGGAGAAATCGGCGTGTGCCGTGGCGAGGCGGGATGTCCCCGGCAAGGAAGGCAAACAGTTCGGCATCGCGCTCGACGGCGCCGCAAACTATATTGATGACTTATTGCATGAGATCCAGAAGAACCTCTATGTCCGCGCCTTGAAGTACCGTGATGACGGCATGAAGAATGCAAATACTTATGATGAGTTCAAGAGTATGATCGAGCTTGGCGGCTTCGTCTGGGCCCACTGGGACGGCACCCGCGCCACCGAGGACAAGATCCAGGAAGAGACCAAAGCCACGATACGCTGCATCCCGTTCGACGGCCCGACGGAGCCGGGCACGTGCATGGTCACAGGGCAGCCGTCCGCGAAGCGGGTGGTGTTTGCGCGAGCTTACTGATAGGCTTCTGACCAGTCACAATACTCGTCCAAGAACTCCACGAGTTCCGATTCATCGAACAGCGAAATGATAGTCCCGTGAGGTGCTGAAGGTTTGACGGACAGGTCAGCTAACTGTTTCGAGCATGGTACGGCGGGTGAACTGGGTGGGGGTGAGGTAGCCGAGCGACGAGTGCTTGCGGTCGAACCGGTAGTAGTTCACGTACTCCGCAATCGCT
>JBGSSZ010000461.1:0-4534 GCA_041736785.1 Limnoglobus sp. | reverse complement strand
CCAACGCCTGCACCGGCCAACAGGGACTCCAGGATGCCCGACGCATGGCCGACCTGACCGCCGAGAGCCTCGGCTGCGACCCGCAGCAGATCCTGGTCGCCAGTACGGGAGTCATCGGGCGGCCCCTGCCAATGCCGATTCTTGAAGCGGGAATTTCCCAGGCGGTTGCAGCACTCGACGAAAACACGATGGAGGATTTTGCCCACGCGATCCTCACGACGGATACCAGAATCAAGACCGCTTCCAGTGCGATTATTCTCGAAGACAGAGAATATGTGATATTCGGCATCGCCAAGGGCGCGGCCATGATCGGCCCCAATATGGCCACGATGCTCGGCTTCATCCTCACCGACGCCTGCATTCCTCAGGATCGATTGCAGCAGTACTTGCGGACGGCCGTGAACACTACGTTCAATCGCATCGCTGTGGAAGGACATACGAGCACTAATGATTGCGTGCTGGCTCTGGCGAATGGCACGGAGCCGATCCATGATGATGATCAGTTTCTGGTGTTCAATGCGATAAAGAGTGTGTGTGCGCAGTTGGCGGAGCAGATAATTGAAGACGCCGAGGGTGCGAATCATGTGATGGAGATCCGCGTGCGCGGCTGCCGTACCGATGCGGAGGCGGAAGCGATCGCGCGTGCCGTGGCGTCGAGCGCGCTGGTGAAGACCGCGGTCTTCGGCCACGACCCCAACTGGGGCCGCGTCGTCTCCGCAGCAGGCTACGCGGGTGTGATGTTTGAGGAGCGGGATCTGACACTCACGATGGGCGACATCGTGCTCTATCAGGATGGCACGCCGCTGGCGTTTGATACCAGTGTCGCATCACTGTATCTGAAGGAAAATCGCAATGTACTGTTCGACCTCGCATTCAAGCTGGGCGACCGCGACTGCACATTTCACACCTGCGACTTGACATATGAGTATGTGAAATTAAATGCGGATTACACGACCTAGCATCATCGATGAATGCACCTCTACTGACATTGAATTCGCTCCGCCGCACGTTCGGCGAGTTTGTCGCGCTCGATGACATTACTCTCACTCTGCCGAGGGGCCGCATCGGCTTGCTTGGGCCGAACGGCGCGGGGAAATCGACGCTCCTGAAAATCCTCCTCGGCCTGATCGCACCCACCGCGGGCAGCGGCATGCTGCTGGATCAACCCCTGGGCGAGGATCGCGTCGAACTGCGGCGGCTGATCGGCTTCATGCCCGAAGCCGAGGCATTGGTGCCGGGTCTCACTGGTGTGGAGTATGTGTCACTCGCCGGGGAATTGTGCGGCTTGCCGCGGCGGCAGGCACAACGGCGAGCCCATGAGGTCCTGGGTTATCTGCAACTCGAAGAGGCCCGCTATCGCCGTGTGGAAGAGTATTCTTTGGGCATGAAGCAGCGCGTGAAACTGGCACAGGCACTGGTGCACGATCCGCAGGTCTTATTATTAGATGAGCCGACGAGTGGCCTCGATCCTGCGGGCCGTGATGCCATGCTGCGGTTGGTGAATGAGCTCGGCACGATGCATGGCAAAAGTATTATTCTCAGCACACACCTGCTCGCGGATGTGCAGGCCGTCTGCGAGCATGCGGTGATCCTCGCAGGTGGACGCGTCCGCGGGCACGGTCCGGTCAGCGAGCTTTGCAAGATCCGCGACGATCGCTACCGCCTGCGAATCGATGGCAATGTCGATGGCTGTCGTACTGCACTCGAAACCCGCGGAGTGACGTTTCTACCTGCTGGTCACACCGGCGACTGGCGGGTTAGCGTGCCGGCAGCGTGGAACAATTGCGACTTTTTCAAAATCGCCAAAAACCACGAGAGCGTGATTCGCAGTCTGGTCCGAGACGATGAAACATTGGAAGAGTATTTTCTCAGAAGCGTGAATGATGAATGAAGTCTCCGACAGTCTGCTTCGCTATCGGTCATGGCGGGGGACGCTACAGTCGCCCGTCTGGGGTTCGTGGGCGATGGCCCGTCTGTCGGTGGCACAAATGGCCCGCCGCAAGCTGTTCTGGGGACTGTACGCACTGGCATTGATGATTTTCTTTTTTTTCTTCTACGGGCAGTATTTGGTTGTCTGGATTCAGTTGCAGACGGCACAGCAGACCGTACTCTTCGGCGGTGTGCCGGTGAAAGTCGGCGAACTCACCAAGTTTCTCGACCGGCTCAATCTGAACGGCTCCGCGCAGACCTTTGCCAACTTCATTTGGTTTCAGGGTTATATTGTGATGATTGTGCTTGCACTGGCGGGAGCGGTGCTGGTCGGCAATGATTTTCAATATGGCAGCCTGCCCTACTATCTCGGCAAACCGATAGCTCGGCGGCACTATATCCTCGGCAAATTCCTCGGTGTGGGGCTGTTTGTCAACATTCTCACAACGCTCCCGGCACTGATCTTATTTGTGCAAGCTGGGCTGCTCTACGATTGGGAGGTTTATTATGTCGATCATCTCCGCCAACTCATCGGCATCTTCGGATATGGCCTGTTCCTCACCACGGCACTGAGCCTGCTGCTTGTGGCCAGTGCGGTGCTCGTGCGACGGACGGTGCCGCTCATCATGCTCTGGAGCGGCGTCTTCGTCCTCTGCCGCACGCTGGCGAATCTGCTGGTCGATGGTGCCCGGCTCGACGGTGCGTGGCGGCTCATCGATCTCTGGAACAATCTCTACCTCGCCGGCCTGTGGTGCCTGGGTGCGGACCTCGGCGACATGAAGCGTGAGCAACCGGAAGTCTGGCAGGCCATCGCTGTCATCGCCAGTGTCTGTCTGCTCTGCCTTGTGTACCTCCGCAAGCGTGTCCAGGCGGTCGAGGTCATTTCATGACCCCAGACCCCAACCCACAGTCCCCAGACCCTCTCCTCCTCTTCGACGCCGCGAGCAAGTGGTATGGCCCGGTGCTGGGGCTGAATCAGGTGACGCTGGAGCTGCGCGGCGGGATCACCGGGCTGGTTGGTGCCAACGGGGCGGGGAAGAGCACACTGATTCGGCTCGCGACTGGGCAGATTCGGCCAACGCTCGGCCGCGTGAGTGTGCGCGGGCTCGACGCCTGGGACTGGCGGGCCCGTCGACTCGTCGGCTACTGCCCCGACGTCGACAACTTTTATGAGGATCAGAGCGGTCGCGAGTTTGTCCACACCATGGCTCGACTCAGCGGGTTCGGTCGCCACGACGCCACGCGGCGTACCGATGCCCTGCTCGAGCGCGTCGACATGAGCGATCGCGCTGACCGCAAACTCCGCGGCTACAGCAAAGGTATGCGGCAGCGGATCAAGCTCGCCCAAGCACTGCTCACCGAGCCCGCCTTGCTGGTACTCGACGAACCACTGGCGGGGATCGATCCCGTTGGCCGACAGGAGCTTCTCGAACTGTTCCGCGCACTCGCAAGTCAGGGGACTGGCCTGCTGGTGTCGAGCCACGAACTTGAGGAGCTTGAGAAGCTGACGAATCATGTGGCGGTGATGGCTCGCGGACGCATCGCTGCCGTCGGTACACTGCAGCAGATCCGCGACCGGCTCAACGACTACCCCATGAGCGTGCGGATCGAAGTCGCGGGTGCCAAGCAGGTGGCCAAGACGCTGCTCGATTCCGACGATGTCACCGCGGTGCGTCTGGAGAGTGCGACTGCGATCGTCGTTACGGCTACGCATCCCCAGCGGTTCTTCGCCGCGTTCGGCGAGCTGGTGATCGCGGAGTCACTGGATGTCCGCTCGCTGGAGCCACTCGACGATTCCGCCCACGCGATCCTTGGCTATGTGCTCGGCGGCTCGGGAAAAACCTGAAAGTGATGCAGCGTGCGGATTTCGGAATGCGGAATACAAAAGGATGCACATGGCTGTTCAATCCGCAATCCGCAATTCGCAATCCGCATTCGTGGGGTTCTTCGCCCTGATCCTGTTCACGCTGCGGCGTCAGTGGCGGACCCGCTCGCTCGGCCTCGTCTCGTTTGCGCTCCTGATCCTGATGACCGCCGCCGTGGGCATCGTCACGCACGTTCAGCAGGCGTGGCGGCTCGAAACTCGCAAAGCGTGGATGGCCGACCCGCTGACCCCGCGCGGTGCGGTACGGATGACCTTCCAGGCCTACGCCACAGACCGACTGCCGCTCTATCAGATGATCCCCGGCAGCGGCGTCACCTTCGCAATCAAGTCGATCCCCATCGGGGCGTATCAGTACCTGTTGCTGACTGAGCCGGCGCAAGCCTTTCGCGATGAGTTTGCGTTTGTGAACTTTTCGCGCTGGGTGATCTACAGCCTCTATCTGACCTTCCTCCTGCCGCTATTCACGCTGGCGTTTGCGAGTGGGGCACTCGGCGCAGAGCGGGAGGGTCGCACGCTGATCTGGCTAGTCACGCGACCGCTGCCGCGCTGGGCGGTGTACGTCGCCAAGTTTCTCGGTGTGTTGCCGTGGTGCGTCGCGGTGGCGATGATCGGTTTCGTCTGCCTCTGCCTCGCCGGGGGCGTGCAGGGACGGCAGGCGCTCGCTGTCTATGCCGCCAGCGTCGCGATCGGCAGCGTGGCGCTTGCGGCACTCTTCCACCT
>JBGSSZ010000270.1:0-1833 GCA_041736785.1 Limnoglobus sp. | reverse complement strand
CCTGAAAATCGGCGACGACCTGGCGACGACCGAGGTCCAGGAATTCGATGATGTTCCGCGAACACTCTGTCATGGCCCGGCGACTCCTGTCGTGTGGCGAACGTGCTGGTGAATCAACACTTCTACCACCGCAAAGCCGCCCTTCTGGAGAGCTTCTCGTTCTGCCAGAGGAGGTCACATGAGGTGCGTCGTGCTCCAGGATGCGAACGGCGGCCACCTGGGATTCATGCTCTGTAGCTCCGGCCTTGATCAGACGTCTGGCGACTGCGTATTTATGGCCATGCCCCTTCAGTCAGAACTCGTCGACACTGTTGCTGTAGATTTATTGTTTCAACGACGGGTCGCGGGCGAGAGCGCTTGGCTAGTGGTTAATCGCAATCCCACGTCAATTATCATTCGCACGCCCGGGCAGACCGCCGAAATGTTTTTGGAACTGGACAGCGAAATGGTTGGTCATTGGGGAATTGGTACAGGGTCGGACCGTAGCGTTGTCGGACGTGCGTTGATTCAGAAGAAGGCAGAACCAGCCGCTACTCCAGACCGTGGGGCATGACGGGTGTTATAGTGTTCAAGGCTCTTCAGCCCCGCCGCTGGAGAGCTTCTCGTTATCCGTAGAAAAACCAGATGGCACGTCTCCTCATTACTGTCGAAGACACGTTCTACATCAAAAAAGGGCGCGGAGTGGTCCCGGCACCGGGTATTATCCCGTTCGCCGACGAGCGAATTTTCGCCGGTGCTCCCATTTTGCTTCGGCGACCCGACGGCACTACCCAGCGATGGAAAATCGGCGGCATCGAGATGCCTAACCCGCCGCCTCCGCGTGGGGATATTTTTATTCTGTTGTCTGGACTGACCAAGGAGGACGTCTCCATTGGGACCGAGATTTGGTCGGACCACGACGGCTAATGGCCGCACAACCGGTAAGCGATCTCCTCTTGTTTCGGTCGAAGTGCCGCGGATGCCGTTTTCTTTATGAGCTACGTCGTCATCTGCTCGGTGGCACTTCTGGCGTCAGGGTTGACGTTCTTCTCAGGCTTTGGCCTCGGCACGCTCCTGCTCCCGGCTTTCGCACTTTTCTTCCCGATCGAGCAGGCGGTGGCAATGACAGCCGTCGTCCACTTCCTCAACGGACTCTTCAAACTGTGGCTCGTCGGGCGGGAGGCGGATCGGCGCATCATCCTCCGGTTCGGTGTGCCTGCCATGATCGCCTCGTTTGTCGGTGCCTGGGTGCTGGTCTGGCTTACGGACATTGAGCCGATGCTGCGGTACTCGCTCGCCGACCGCGAGTTCAAAGTCACGCCCGCAAAGCTGGTGATCGGTGTGCTGCTGCTCCTGTTCGCCCTCGCTGAACTGCGACCGCGATTTCGAAACATGTCGTTCGGGCCGCGCTACTTGCTAGTGGGCGGGCTGCTGAGCGGATTCTTCGGCGGCCTGTCTGGAATGCAGGGTGCGTTGCGGTCAGCGTTTCTGGCCCGCGCCGGCCTCACGAAAGAGGCATTCGTGGCCAGTGGCGTCGTGATCGCCTGTCTGATCGACGTGTCGCGCCTCGGCGTCTACTCGCGTTCACTTGTCGCCGAGGGAGCAGGACTCGACTACGGATTGCTCGCCGCGGCCGTCGCGTCGGCGTTTGCAGGTGCGCTTCTGGGGAACCGCTACCTCAAGAAGTTGACGATGCAGGGCGTGCAGCGGATCGTCGCGGTCATGCTGTTCGCGGTGGCGGTCGGGCTGGTCAGCGGTCTTCTGTAGCGGGCAGTCACTCCATGACTTGCCGTCGGGCTTTCATATCCTTTCCCGATGAGTGAACTGACTCACTTCGACTCCGCCGGGGCCTCG
>JBGSSZ010000225.1:0-7483 GCA_041736785.1 Limnoglobus sp. | reverse complement strand
GCACGACCAGACCGTGCGGTGCGAGTCGGATCGGCCCGGCCGGTGGTGCGTGCCCCGCCATCAGGCCGGCGAGCAACTCGGCGGCTGCGTACCCGATGCGGTCGTAGCCGATCTCGATGCTGGTGAGCGACGGGCGGGGCTGTTCGCACAGCGTCACTTCGTTCTTGCCGGCGATAATCGCCACGTCTTCCGGGATCCGCCAGCCGCGACGGTGCCCGGCTTGAACCACCAGCCGGCCGCACACCTCCTGACCGACGTATACGCCGATGGGCGGCTTCCACTCGTCCATTGCGCGTTCGATCAACTGGACGGTTTTCTTCCAGTTTGAGCTGTCACGGTGGGAGTCTTGTGGGACGTACGCGGACTCGCACTCAAAGCCGGCTTCGCGGACGAGCCGGGTCAGCTCTTTGACTTCCAAGTCGTTATCGACGTTTTTGGGCGATGTGAGGGTCGCGAAGGTGCGGAAGCCACGGGCCAACAAGTGTTCGGCCACCAGCCGGCCGGTTTCCGTCGAATCGGGGAATACACCTGGCATGAGGTTCCGCGCGGGCGAACTGGGCCAGACGTTCACCACAGGCAATCCGAGTTTGGCCGCTCGCCTGGCGAGCGGATGATTCGCCCGCGCCACGATGCCGTCGTAACGATCGGAGGGGCTCTGCTTACCGCGGAGGGTGTCGTGGGCGAACTCGTCGATGATCGACGTCCAGCCGTTCTCCTCTGCGTACCGCTGGATGCCGGCGAAAATCTCCGCGTGCCGCTTGTACGGCCACTGGAGATCCAGCATCAACGCCACGCGGCAGGGTTTTCGTGCCATGTGACGGTTACCTAAGTTCGTTACCTTTTTTCCGCGAAACCATACTCGCGGCTGGCAAGATTATGTCTACGGGTTATTCGGTCGCTCGCGCCGCAGGAACGCCGAAAGTGTTCGCGGCACCGAAAGACATCGCCTGCACCGTCATGAAGAGCGCGTCGAAGTGACTGCATGACTCGCTCGCGATCATGGCGGGATCGCCCAGCAACCGCTGAACTGTTGCCTTCGCCGTACCGGATGGAACGCCGTGAAAACGCCTCTCACACTGACCACGGTTCTC
This sequence comes from Limnoglobus sp., assembly GCA_041736785.1. Taxonomy (GTDB): domain Bacteria; phylum Planctomycetota; class Planctomycetia; order Gemmatales; family Gemmataceae; genus JBGSSZ01. The sequence goes on along the minus strand of JBGSSZ010000225.1, from coordinate 6,392 downwards.
GCCCTCAGCTTCGCCCTCGCGGGCTCGGCACTAGCCCAGTACCCCGGGTGGAAGCACTCGGGGGCGGTGTTTGTGCTCACCACACCCGAGGGTGCAGATCTGCCGGCGTCCGCGTCGGTCGAGCACTTCCCACTGCTGGTGCGGCTGCACAAGGACTTCTTCGACTTCAGTCAGGCGAATGCCAACGGCGACGACTTGCGATTCTCGTCAGCGCAGGGTGCCCCGCTCACGTACCAGATCGAGGAGTGGGACGCGAAGGCCGGCGTCGCGAGCGTCTGGGTCCGCGTACCGAAGATCCAGGGCAACGCCAGGCAAGAACTCAAACTGCACTGGGGCAAGGCCGACGCGAAGTCCGAGTCCGACGGGAAGGCCGTGTTCAACGAGTCGAACGGCTACCTCAGTGTGTGGCACATGAGCGACCCGGTGGCGGACGCCGTGGGCACTCTGGAACCGCAGGACACCGGCACGACATCCGTCGCGGGAATGGTGGGTGCAGCGCGGCACTTCCCGGGGCAGAAGGGCATCTTCGGTGGCGACAAGATCCCGAACTATCCGACGGGCGCAAGCTCGCACAGCACCGAAGTCTGGTTCCGGGCGGAGAAGCCCAACGGCAACGTCATCGCGTGGGGCAACGAGCAAGGCCAGGGCAAGGTGGCGATGCAATATCGCAGTCCGCCGCACGTGAACATGGATTGCTACTTCTCCGGGGGGAACGTGACCGGGAAAGTGAAGATCCCGCTCGGCGAGTGGGCGCACGTCGTACACACCTACGAGAAAGGCGAATCGAGCATTTACGTGAATGGTGTCCTTGACGCCGTATCGAAGACGCGTGATGGCCCGCTCAATATCCGCACCCCGGCCTGCCTGTGGATCGGCGGCTGGTACGACAACTACAACTTCGTCGGCGACATCGACGAGGTGCGCATCTCCAAAGTCGTCCGCTCCGCCGAGTGGATCAAGTTGCAGTTCGAGAACCAGAAGCCGCTTCAAACGCTGGTCGGGCCGGTGGTGCAGGCGGGCAAGGAGTTCTCGGTGTCCGAATCGACGGTCACCGTGGCCGAGGGGAAGAGCGTGACGCTCACGGCGACGGCCGGCGGCGCGCAGAAGGTGTACTGGATCGTGACGCGTGACGGCAAGGAAACCATCGCGGCGACCGACCGCTTCACGTACACGTTCAACGCCGGCCGAGTGGTCGGGGATCAACCGGTAACCGTTCGGCTGAAGGCTGTCTACCCCGACGGGGTGAAGGCGAAGGACGTCGCGATCGTGGTCAAAGAAGCGATCGCGGAGCCAGAGTTCACTCTGGACGGCCCGGCCGTGTGGGACGGCCGGACGACGATTGAGCTCGTACCGCAGATCACCAATCTCGCCGCGATGAAGTCCAAAGGCGCGGACAAACTGAATATCACCTGGACCGTCTCCGACATCGCCACCATCAACGACACCGCACAGAGGAAGCTGGTTCTCAAGCGAGCCCAGAACAGCGGCAAGATGACAGTTACGGTGATCTTCGACAACGGCGGCGCGCCCACGGTAAAGTCGGTCACGATTACCGTCACGGAGCCGGCGAAGGACGCCTGGGTCGAACGCACGCCCGCAAAGGAAGAGAAGCCCGAGGACGGCCAGTTCTACGCACGCGATGACAAGAACGAGGGTACGCTCCACTACAACGGAACACTCACAGGCGCAGCCGACACCGTTTTCCTGAAGCTCTACGCCGATGACAAACTGGTCAGCAACACGAGCCAGAAGCCCGCGGCTGACAAGTCGTACGCGTTCGCGGTGAAGCTCAAACCCGGGCTGATCAAATACCGAGTCGAGTTCGGCTCGAAAACCGACGACGCCGAGACGGTGCTCCACAAGGTGTCAAATCTTGTATGTGGTGATGCCTACCTCATCAACGGCCAGTCCAACGCTGTGGCGACCGATTTCGGTAAGGACGCCCCAGTGTTCCGGAGTGAATGGATTCGCACTTTCGGCAGCATGTCCGGAAGCCCGAAAGGAGTCGCAATCTGGGGAATCGCGGTGCACCGGAGCCGCGATGCGGAGAAGTTGCAGATCGGCTACTGGGGCATGGAACTCGGCCGGCGGCTGGTCGAGACGCACAAGGTTCCGGTCTGCCTCATCAACGGGGCCGTGGGCGGGACGCGGATCGATCAGCACCAGCGCAATGCGGCCGATCCGGAGGACACGACGACGATCTACGGGCGGCTGCTGTGGCGCACGCGGCAGGCGAAGCTCACGCACGGCATCCGCGGCATCCTGTGGCACCAAGGAGAGAACGACCAGGGTGCCGACGGCCCCACCGGCGGCTACGGCTGGGAGACTTATCGACAGTACTTCATCGACCTCGCGGCGGCGTGGAGACAAGACTACCCAAACGTCCAGCACTACTACGTGTTCCAGATCTGGCCCAAGTCGTGTTCGATGGGCATCAACGGTTCCGACAACCGCCTGCGCGAGGTGCAACGGAACCTCCCGACGGCATTCTCGAACCTGAGTGTCATGTCCACGCTGGGCATCGACCCGCCGGGCGGCTGTCACTTCCCGGCCGCGGGCTATGCGGAGTTCGCCCGGCTCATCTGCCCGCTGATCGAACGCGACTTCTACGGCAAGGTGCCGACGACCTCCATTACTCCGCCCAATCTCAAGCGTGCGTACTTTGCGAGCGACAAGAAGGACGAGATCGTGTTGGAGTTCGACCAGCCGGTTAAGTGGGACAATGCCCTCGTCGGCCAGTTCTACCTTGACGGGAAGAAGGGCGAGGTCTCCTCTGGTGTTGTGGCTGGCAACCGCGTGACGCTGAAACTCGGTGCTGCTTCCGATGCAAAGACGATCACCTACCTCGATAGCGCCGCGTGGAGCCAGAAGACGCTCCTCAATGGCGAGAACGGCCTCGCGGCGCTCACCTTCTGCGATGTCCAGATTCACCCCGCCGGAGTAACCAGGTGACCATTGCGGGAGTAGTAATTGCCGTTCTCGGCCTGACGAGGTGCAACATCGACCATCCAGGCCGATCAAGTAGTTCCTCTCTTGAAACAACACATCCACTCATCCACGAGGTTGCAGAATGACACGAAGCCAGATTCGTACCGCCGTGGTTGGCGTCATCTTCCTCACGCTGTCCACCACCGCATCCGCGGCCGACAAGCCCGTCAAGGTGTTCATCCTGGCCGGGCAGTCGAACATGGAAGGCCAAGGGTTCATCAAAGCCGACCCGAAGCGGAATGAGGGGAAAGGTAGTCTGGAGTACCTCATCAAGGACAAGGCCACGGCCGACAAGTTCAAACACCTCCTCGACAAGAAGGGCGACTGGGCGGTGCGCGACGACGTGTGGATTCACTACCTCGACCGCAAGGGCAAACTCACGGTCGGCTACGGAGCCAAGGAGGATCGCATCGGCCCGGAACTCGGCTTCGGCCACGTCATCGGCGAGACCTACGAAGAACCCGTGCTGCTCATCAAGCTGGCGTGGGGCGGGAAGAGCCTCGCCAAGGACTTCCGCCCACCGAGCGCGGGCGGCGAGGTCGGGCCGTTCTACAAGGAGATCGTCGATCGCACGAAGGCCGTGTTGAAGGACTTGAAGAAGGAGTTCCCGGAGTTCGGCGACCGCGGGTACGAACTCGCGGGGTTCGGCTGGCACCAGGGGTGGAACGACCGCGTGAATCAGGCCTTCAACGACGAATACGAGAAGAACATGGCCTACTTCATCCGCGATATCCGCAAGGACTTCGGCGTGAAGAACCTGCCGTTCGTGATCGCCGAGACCGGGATGAGCGGGAAAGACGAGAAGCACCCGCGGGCGCTCTCGCTGATGAAGGCTCAAGCGGCCGTGGCGGAATACCCGGATTTCAAGGGCAAAGTGGCGTTCGTCGGCACCAAGGAGTTCTGGCGGGGGAAGGAAGTGTCGCCTTCCGGGCAGGCGTACCACTGGAACACCAACGCCGAGACGTACTGCCTCATCGGCGACGCGATGGGCCACGCGATGAAGAAGCTGTGCGAGAAGAAGCCCGCCAAGTGAATGAAGATGTGGTACCAACGGGAGGTTGTCGAATGCTGAATGTCCCATTCCGCGCCGCTGTGTGTCTGGCGCTGGTGATGCTCGTGTGGTGTCCGACCGCCCCCGTCAAAGCAGCAGATGAGACGCCCAAGCCGGCGGAGATGGCCGGCTACCTGCTGGTGCCGCACGGCAGAGTGGACGCGAAATACAACGCCGGCTTCTCGATTTACGTGGCCGCGTGGCCGCTGTTGAAGAACTACCCCGGCCAGGACTTTCAAAGTGGGCTGTTCGGCACCTGGATGTTCTCCCAGTACGACGGGAAAAAGCCCGAGAAGATTTACTCCGACATCGAGGGCGGACTCGGCTGGTGGCGCGACACGCGCTTCGCCACCGAGACGCCCAAGTTCATCATGGGCGGGGTGGCGCTGAACTTCGTCGAGTGGGCGAACGGCCCCGGTGCCGGCAAGGGCCGCGACTGGAAGAACCCCAAGGGCCACTACGCCATCGCCCAACTCAGCCCGTGGGTGCTGTGGCCGCCGGACGGACTGAACCTCAAGCAAGGTACGAACGGCGAGTTGTTCGGGTACGGTTACCTGCCGCTGCCACTCACCGCGCCGAAGAAAACCACGGCCGGGAAGGACGTGCCGACCGGCAACCAGTGCTGGACGCTGTTCCTGAACACGGGCAACTTCAAGGGGCCGGTCACGTTCTTCGTGCCGTACTTCTGGTCCAAGCCGACCGTCGAGAAGCCCGAACTGGGCGGGCTGTTCCTTGACACTCGCCCGTCCGATCCGAACAAGGCCGTGCAGATGGAAACGCAACACTTCCCGGCGTACATCGGCCAGGATGCGAAGGGCACCAGCTACGCCCGCGTCGCGCCGACCCAGTTCCCGGCCAACGCCGGAAAGGACGCGCCCCTGATTCACCGCATCACGGCCTATAACAAGTCGGCGCTGTGGGATGGCGTGCAGGCGTGGTTCGACGGCGGCAAGGCGGTCTCCGGCATCATCGACCCGAAGGCCGCAGCCGTTCAAACCTTCGAAAGCAAAGGCGGGGCGACCTGGCGGATTTACCCGCCGAACAAGGAGCGAGACAGCCGCGTGCCTGTGACCTGGAATTCGTTCGCCACGCCCACCGCACTCGACGAAACCACCTACGGATACAAGTGGTCGGACTCCGTGACGAAGGCCGATTCGCTCGTCACTCTGCCCGAATACTACCGCCTTGAGAAGGACAACAAGGACAAGGAACGCTGGGTGGTCGTGAGCGCGAAGGACGTGCCGGCCGAAACCGGACTGGCGAAGGTCGAGTTCTCCCGTCGTCGCACCGCCAAGCCGCAACCCTACGTCACGCCCGACGAGCCGGAGAGCAGTTGGAAGAAGCCGGGGCCGAAGGCAGGGCCGTTCGAGGCGAAACTCGGCGACGGGAGCACGGTCACATATTACTGGTATCGCTTCGCCGATCAGCCCGCCTTGCTGAACGCCGACCTGACCGATGCCGAGCGGGAGACCCTTCAGAAGCGAGTGGAGATGCTGCACAAGAACTGGACGAAAGACCGCGAGTACCTTCCGCCCCCCACCGTCGGCAAGCTCGCGGATCTCGATCCCGCGGTTCTAGTGACTCCGCCGAAAGGCCTGGAAGTCGGCTACGTGCCGATCGTCACGCGGCAGGGCATGAAGGAATAACTGACCACCGAACCCACACCCGAACAACCCCAGCGGAGATGAACCCATGCTGCGCCGAACGTTCTTCGCCCTCACCGCGATCGTCGCGGTGATCGGCACCACGCTCGCCCAGGACGGTGCGAAGACCCTTCCCAAGCCGGACGGAAAGCCGGCTGACCACACCAAGAAGATCAAGGTGTTCATCCTGCTTGGTCAGTCCAACATGCTCGGCTTCGGGCGTGTTGGGCCGAAGGAGACCAAGGGTTCGCTCGAATACATGATCCACGAGAAGGGAAAGTACGGCTTCCTCATCGACGACAACAAGAAATGGACGGTGCGAAAAGACGTCCGCTACGTTCACGTCATGGACCAGCGGGGCGTCGATTACAAGGACATGGAGAAGTTCGGCGACGTCAAGAACGACTGGCTCACGGTGAATGGGAACTTCGGGCCGGAGATCGGCTTCGGCCACGTGATGGGCCACGTGCTCGATGAACCGGTGCTGGTGCTCAAGGCGTGCATCGGCAAATCAGTTCGGTTTGGTCTTCCACAATCGCCCTGTAGCGGGATTCGCTGTGGCGCAGGGCTGTTTGGCATTTTGGCGATCGCTGACTTCTTTGGAGATTTCTGCATGGTTTTCTAATAGTTCAGACTGTTTTTGCTGAAGTTTTACAACTTCTTGCTGCCCAGTGGCGTGGCTGGCTGTTGGTGGACAACTGGAAGATGCG
>JBGSSZ010000187.1:0-14458 GCA_041736785.1 Limnoglobus sp. | reverse complement strand
ACGAAATGATAGACCATGTGATCGAACCGCTGGCCAGCGATGGTGATGTCCAGCGAGGTCATGTGGGTGAAGTCGGACGCCGCGAGGTCGCCGGCCGCGTGGATCTGGCGGAACATGATCGACTTCCCCGGGCCGTGAGTGGCCCGCCACTGCCGCACGCGACGCTCGAACGTGCGGCGATGCGAATCGAGGAACTGCCCCGGATGCTCACGCCGCAACCAGTCGAAGAGCGTCTTCGCCCGCAACCGCGGTTCGGCCGCGAGCCGTTCCTCGACTGCGGACCACACGGCCGCGAACGGATCGGGCCGGGTGCGGTAGGTCCGCGGTCCACACGACTTCTTCCGAGTGCTCGGCAGCGTGCGGTCGTCGCGATAGTGGCGGGCTGTCTTGTCGGTCATTCCGGCTCTCCGGGCCGCGGCGGCCAGGGACATTCCTGAATCGAGTTCGCGCAGAAGTCGCCGAACATGGCCATCCGTAACCATCGCATCTCTCCCAGATCCCGGGAGCTGCGGTCATGGCCACAGGGTCAGAAACAGGGAATTCTAATTGTCGCTGAGTAGGGAAAACTGAATGACGCTACACAAGCGTGACCGCCTTCCACTTGGCGATGAAGTCAGTGGGCGTCATGGGATTAGAATAGGAAGCCACAGAAACAGGCGAGAGCCTGCGATATGATATTGCTCCGCGCCATATACAAAACGCGTCCCCGCTACTGACCACTTCTGGAGGCTCCGATGTTCGCACGCACGCTCGCTTTCTTGCTGCTTATTACCCCGTTTGCTATCGCTCAGGATTGGGCCAAGGCGAAGCTCGAGAAGAGCCCGCGCCATGGCGAGTGGGTCAAGATCGAGCACGGCGGGCGGACCGTCGAAGCGTTCGTCGTCTTCCCCGAGGTCAAGGAGAAGGCCACCGCCGTCGTGGTCGTTCACGAAATCTTCGGCCTGACCGACTGGGTGAAGCTCACGGCGGACGAGTTCGCCGAGGCGGGCTACATCGCCATCGCTCCCGATCTGCTCAGCGGGGCTGGCCCCAAAGGCGGAGGCACCAGCGACATCCCCCGAGGTGAGGTTGGCAAGCTCATCCGCGATTTGAAGCCCGAGCAGATCACTGCGGATCTCAATGCCTGCGTCAATCACGTGGCCAAGCTGCCCGCCTGCAATGGCAAGGTCGCGGTCGTCGGCTTCTGCTGGGGCGGCGGCCAGACATTCCGGTTCGCCACCAACAACAAGACCATCAAAGCCGCGTTGCCGTTCTATGGCAGCGGTCCGCAGAACGCTGAGGAGATCGCCAGGATCGCCTGCCCCGTCTATGGCTTCTACGGCAGCAACGACGCCCGGGTGAACGCCACGATTCCGAAGAGCACCGAACTGATGAAGGCGGCGAAGAAGACCTATGAGCCGGTAATCTACGAAGGTGCCGGCCACGGCTTCTTCCGCGCCGGCGAGGACCCCAGCGGCAACGACGCCAACAAGAAAGCCCGAGAAGAAGCCTGGAAGCGGATCAAGGACGTGCTGAAGAAGCTGTGAGCCCGGCGACTTCTGCGAACATGCTTGCACTTTCTGGCTGTTCATAATGGGCTGGATTGTCGCCGCTCCTGCAACTCAGTGACCTGCGTCCTCGGTTCGCAGGGACAGCACTCCTCTGCCGCGAAGTGCGACGAACACGCCGGCGGGGTTCGTGCTGTCGGCTCCGATGGCATGAGCCACGACGCCGAACCGGACGAGCCTGTCAAAATCGTGCACCATGCCGTTGGCATCGACCAGCCAGACGCTGCTGCCAGCGAGCCAGGTGCGCCCGAGGCCGTCCTCGCAGAGAGCCAGTACTTCACCCTTCGGTGGCGCGAACGGGCACGGAGATACTATGCCGCTATTCACATCGATCAGTCGCAGCCCGGCAGTGCAGGCTAAGAGTATCTGGCCGGACTTGTGTGAGAGAGCATCGCGAATTTTGCCAAGTTCCTTGGGAATAGTTATTTGTGTGAATGAAGAGTCGTTCATAGCTTTTCCGGGAGTCAGCCTGTACAACTCGCTTTCATCATGCAGGATCCACGACGACGTGCTGCGTCCGACGACTTGTAAATTCCAGATGTAGCGATCGGGTGCCGTTCCGACCTGCCGCCATTTTCCGTCGACGAGTCGCAGCAGTTTGTCTTGTACAACGCACCAGTAACTTCCATCCGGTGTTGCAAATCCCCCTCGGACCCGAACATCAACAGCATCGGTGCTCTGACTGGCCAGAATATCAACTTTTCCATTCTTCAGCTTTGTCAAGGCGACCGTGCCTGGAAATCTGTTGGAATGACTGAGTGCCATCGGCCTGCGTTCCGGATCCAGCATCACGGTTTGCTCATACCAACTCATACCTTCGTCTGGCTGCGTGCGCGGATAGAGGGAAATCGTTTCCCAACTCCCTTGAGAGTACCTCCACAAATCCTCACCGCGCAGCAGCGAAGTGCCCGCAGCTGGGAAGATTGTGCCGATGCGGTCGTCACCGATCTGACCCGGCACCATGTATTGGCTGACAGATCCATTTTTGATTCGCCGCAAACCATCCTGACCGGTCGTGCAGATCAAGTCGCCGGACTTGTCACCGACATCGAGCACGGTCCGCAGTGCGGGATATGACCCCATGGCATCCGGGCGGCCCCAGCGATAGCGAAGGTCAATACTCGCCAGGTGCTGCCAGTTCTTGAGTTGAGTATTCACGCGAAACAAGTCCCGATATGCGAACACCAGCAGGCCATCGCCATTCGGATCCGGAATCACGTGCGTGATGGGGAACAGTGGTTGTTTCGGCCTGGCGACTGCGGCACCTGCATAGAGACCCAGCCTCTCATTGGTGCCCCGATCGATGCGGGCAATGAAGCCATTGGAGGAAAAGTGCATCATCCCTCCATACGCCCAAATTTGACCATCGGGCAATTCAACGAAACCGTAGACACCCTGCGAAAAACCTTCGACGTACACGATCTTACCACTCCTGCCAGCATTGAGATCGAGGCTTGCACACCAACCACCCCATTCGCCATCATCCTTGCCGAGCCAGAGGCGGTTCTTGCGATCGAGAAAGAATGAACTGATGTGGCTACTACGGGATCGGGGTGCTGCCACTTTGTATTTTTCGACAGTCGGCAGCCCGAAGCCGATGCGTTGGATTTCAAGTTCACCTGTGTGATCCTCGGAATCAGTACGAACCACAGCCAGGATGCCATGCTTGTGTGAAGTGGCATCCCGAAAACCGGTCATCCATATCGGTACCGCGTTGAGTTTCGCAATTTCAATCTGCTGCAGAGTTTTGGGTTCAATGCAAAACACACGGCCATCGACGCTGGCCGCCACAACTCCCACGCAGTCCGCTTTGATCAGGAGACTATATGCCACGTCCGGCCGGACTTCGTGCTGCAGTCGCAAGTCATGCAAATCGTATCGCTGAATATTCCCCGTGTCGGTCAAGGCAATGAGACCATCCCCGGCGAGACAAGCGGTCGCGATTGCATTCCGATTGAAATGGTAGACGGCATGAGCCTTGATCCCGGTTGGAAAGATCATGCATTCTTCCACCGGTTTCCACGCTGGCCCGAATATTGGCTTGTGCGGACTGGAAGGCTCGTCGCCTCTGACGGCTGCACAATGAGCGAGCAAACCGAGAAGGAGTAACTTGATGTGCCAGTTTTTCATGTTTGGGGTACCATGTGGAGTTGCTGACAATGTAACCGGTTTCCGATTGAATTGCTACATTCTCACACCTCTCTCGATCCGGAGGCCTGTCACCCAGAGAAGAGAGATGACGATGTCGTCCATGGAGGCTTCCAACGATGGCATGACCGGCATTGAATTCTGTGGAATCACCACCGCGGGTGCAGAACTGGTCGGCAATCTGCTCGTTTGCTCGATACCGGTGCGGCTCTGACCCTCACGCTCTACACCGTACCACGCCGAACGACGGCGTTGTGGTCAACGGTGCGAATGGCTTGCTGATCGCACCTCCCACAGGGCTTGCGAGCAGCATCACAATCACGTTTGCCAACGTGGTGGATCCCGGGATCGAACACGCCTCGCTGGCGGATGGCCGCTGGCGATTGAGTATCCCGAGCCTGAGCTATCAGAGCCCGCTCAACGATGCGAATCTTCGCCGGTTGTTTGGCGACATCAACGGCGACGGCACGGTCGATGGGCCCAACGACTTCGCTGCGTTCGGCAGCATGTTCGGTACCACGGTTGCCGGCAATCCGCTCGACTTCAACAACGACGGCGTCATTGACGGTCCAAGTGACTTTGCCGCGTTCGGGGCCAGGTTCGGCACCACTCTCTGAGCACCCCCACACGATCGGGCTTCGAAGCATTGCATCGAGGCTCAAGTGTGGTCCCGGGCGGATCACTGCGGATTCCAGTAGCACTGCGGTCTGATTCAAAATAGGCTGAAGATCATGTCTTCGCCTGCCACTCCATCAGACAGCCCCGGCACGGCCACAGCACCGGCCGAGGCCACGACGCCGCAAACCGCACCCAGTGCGATGGCGTCGGCGAACCGTGCCATGCCGATGCTGCCGGGCTACACCCTCGGCGAGCTCATCGGCAGCGGCGGCATGGGCGTCGTCTACCGGGCCGTCGATCAGAAATTCGACCGCGATGTGGCTCTCAAATTCCTCCGCGAAGAATACCCGCACGATGGCATCGTCGCGGCCCGCTTCCTCGAAGAGGCCCGCATCACGGCCCAACTCCAGCACCCCGGCATCCCGGCCGTGCACGACCTCGGCACGCTGTTTGACGGTCGGCCGTACCTTGCCATGAAGCTCATCAAGGGTCAGAGCCTCGACGAGATGATCAAGTCGAAGCAACCGCTGGATGTGCTGGCGATCTTCGAGCCGATCTGCCGAGCCATCGGCTACGCCCACGCGCACGGTGTGCTGCACCGCGACCTGAAGCCCGCCAACATCATGGTGGGTGCGTTCGGCGAAGTGCAGGTGATGGACTGGGGTCTGGCCAAGCTGCTCGCGAGCCCGGACCGTGAACTGCAACACGATTCCGCTGAGATCACGACCATCAAGCTCGCCCGCGACGATCACACGAGCGCCGGCTCGGTTATGGGCACACCGGCGTATATGGCACCCGAGCAAGCCATCGGCGCGGTCGATGACCTCAGCCCGCCGAGCGATGTGTTCAGCCTGGGTGGGATTCTCTGTGCGCTGCTGACGGGCCAGCCGCCGTTTGTGGGTGCGAATGCGGAATCGACGCGGCAGCTTGCTGCCACGGCCAGGCTCGACGAGACTTTCTCGCGACTGGACAGCACCCAAGCCGATCCGGAGTTGCTTGCGTTCTGCCGCAAGTGCCTGAGCCCGCAGCAGGCCGATCGCTTTGCGGATGGCAATGCTGCTGCGGAAGCCGTGGCGAAGCTGAGAAGCGACGCCGAGGAGCGGGCCCGGACAGCCGAGGTGCAACGCGGTCAGTCGGATGTGCGAAGGCGACTGCAACTGCGGCTTGGCGGTGCCATCGCCGCCGCAGTCCTGATCGGTGCCGCGCTCGCCGGTTGGCAGGCCTGGCGAGCCACTCGCGAAGCCGCGAAAACCCGGATGGCCCTCGATACCGTCAGCATCGAGCAGGCCAAGACGGCGAAAGCACTTGCCGACCTGACCATCGAGGAGGGCAAAACCAAAGCGGCACTCGCACAGGTGACGGCGGAGCAGGATCGCCTGAAGCTCGAGAAGAAGAATACTATCGCAGCTTTGAATGCAATGACCGACGATGTAGTGGAGAAAATGTTCAGCCGGCAGACTCACCTCAGCGCGGCCGAGCGAGGCTTCCTGCGGAATGTGATCGCGCTCTACGAGAAGGCCACAGCCGAGCAAAGTCAGACCGCGAACAGTCGCGACTTGCGGGCGGAAGGTCACTTCCGCGTCGCGAAGTTGCAGCAGACGCTCAACGAATTCCCAGCCTCGGAAATCAACTACAACATTGCGTGCGACGCGTTCAAGTCGCTGGTCGCAGACTTTCCCGATGTCGCGTCCTACCGTGTCGCGCTCGCGATCAGTCACAACAATCTGGGCGTGCTGTATGGCGAACTTGGTCGGTTCACTGAGCAGGAAGCGGCGTACCGAGCCGCACTCGACTTACGTCAGAACCTTGTCACCGACTTCCCCACCGTGCCGGAGTACAAGAAATATCTCGCGCTCACGCACTCCAATCTGGGGCTCCTGCTGGTGAACCGCGGACGTTTATCTCAAGGGGAAGCCGAGTATCGGACCAGTCGCGAGATGCAGAAAGACCTTGTCACCAAGCATCCCGATGTGGCCGAATACCGGATCGATCTTGCCGTCACACTGAATAACATCGGGCTCTTGCTGTCCCAGACCGGCCAAGTGCATGATGCGGAAGTGGAATACCGTGCAGCCAGCGAGCTGAGGAAATGCCTCGTCCGCGACTTTCCCGATGTGCCCGAGCACCGAGCCGACTTGGCCTACAGTCAGAATAACTTGGGACTGCTGTACATGCAGACGGGGCGTGTCACTGACGCGGAAGTGGAATGCCGTGCCGCCTGCGGATTGCGGCGATCGCTCGTCGCGGAGTTCCCCGCTGTAGCTGATCACAGAGCAAATTATGCACGCAGCTTGTTCAATTTGGGTTTCTTGCTGGCCCAGTCAGGCCGTGCAGCAGAGGCCGAGGTCGAATACCGCGCCGCCCATGAACTGCGGAAGAGTATGGTGTCGGAATTCCCCAAGGTGCCGAGCTACCGAAGCGACCTCGCGAACAGTCACAACAGCCTGGGTACCTTGCTCGTCGAAACCGGTCGCACCTCGCTCGGGGAATCCGAGTACCGTGCGGCACTGGAACTGAGAAAAACTCTGATCGCAGAATTCCCTGATTCACCCACAGTGAGATGTGACCTCGCTCTCAGCCACAACAATCTGGGCATCCTGATGGCCGATTCCGGCCGCGTACCCCTCGCGGTCACTGAATATGAGACTGCCCGCAAGCTGCAGGAGGCGCTGGTTGCAGAGTTCCCTGCCGTCCCGGAATATGCCAATGGTCTCGCAGGCACACTGTTGAATTGGGCGCATCTCCTGAATCGTCAGCAGAAACCCGCGGAGGCTTTGAGACTGCTTCGAGAGGCTGAGGTTCACCACCGGACCACACTGGCAGCGGAACCTCGCAACCCGACTTTTCGTCGATACTATTATTTCAATCGTTTTTATTTGACCAATAGTCTCAGCGCCCTTGGCGACCATGCCGCCTTGCGAGTGGCGACACGGGAATTGCTCGAATTCTCCACCCAGGCGCAGGGCGAATATTACTACTGCTCCCGCCTCCTCGCCAGTGCCATCGGCATGGCGGCGAAGGATGCGAAGCTCAGCGTCAAACGTCGCAGCGAACTCAAAAACATCTACAGCGACGAAGCGATCCAATTGCTCGAACAAGCCGTCGCTCGCGGCTATCATTGGCACTGGCACATCCAAAAAGACCCTGCCCTCGAACCACTGCGGGATCACAAAGACTTCGCGAAACTCGTGGCAGACATGGCGAAAAAATACCCTGCCCTCGAGCCCGCCCCGCCACCGCGGAGGGTTCCCGATCGCTGACACAGCACGGTCCTGGTGAGCGACATCGTACTGTGGTCGTAGCCGGGATCTGGCGGCTAATTGATTTTTTTCGGTGTGTACCCATTCCACACCCATTCGAGAGCGTGCGGGAGGAATTGCGACTGAGCATTGCCAACGCTGTGGCCGGCACCGCGACAGAACAGATATTGATAGTCGTAGCCTTTCTCCTTCAGGACTTGAGCCATACGATGATTGGCTGCGACCCAGTCGTGCATGTCGTCGCGCATCACATTCGGATTGAGCAAATCGGCGTCTCCGACCGACAAGAAAATGCGCAGTGGCTTTTTGGGGCTGTTCGGGATGAGTGTTTTGTGAAATCCCCATGCGCCATCGGGATATTTGGGATCAAACGGCCACGCCTGGTTGACGAATGTGCCCGAGGTCGTGAGCACGCGATGATATAAATCCGTACGGAACCAGGCCATGATCAGTGCCGCCGAACCGCCGGAGCTATTCCCCATCACTGCACGACCGTCGGGGTCTTTGGTCAGCTTGACCTGTGTGTGTTTCTCCACGCGGGGCAGCACTTCGGCTTCGATATATTCGGCATAGTCGCCATTCATGTTGTCATATTCTTTTCCGCGCTCGTGCCCCTGAGCATCGCCACCACCATTGGCAATCCAAATGACGATGATCGGTGGTATTCGTTTCTGGGCGATCAGATTATCGAAGATATGCAACAGCTCCGCCCGGGGCTGTCCCTTGGGACCGTCGTGGATCACCATAAACGGCGATGCTTGGCCAGGCTGATATTGCGAAGGAAAATAGACGTTAATTGTTCGCTTATAGTCGATCGTGTGTGTCTCGACGATCAGCGTCTTGGGATTGCCCGGGTCCACCATCCCGAGTTTCTTACGAGCGATGCCAGGATTGAATAGCTTGGTCTCTTTCGAGTCGATGACGAACTGCATAACTTTGCCCTGCGGAACACTCTCGACCTTTTTTCGCTCTGGTGCGGGCACGTACTTGGGTCCGATGACATAGTTGCTGTTGGCATCGAGTGGCGGGTTCTGACCTGCTTTCAACACGATGAAAGGTGGTGCACCTGGGTCGTCATGCTTGCGGACCGGCGGTGCAGCCCAGATGTATGAGACTGTCAAAGACGCGATCACCATGGTCTGTATGATCTGGAACATAATACCCTCTGTAATTGTTGAGTTGCTCATGCCTCGACCATCAACGGCCGTGCGGTTCGGCTTGGGTGATCAGGCGGGCGGCACGGTTTCGCGTGATGAAGCTCCAGAACCACTGGAACATGACCAGCATGCGATTCTCGAAACGGGCGAGGTACATGATGTGGACGAACAGCCACGCCATCCAGGCGATGAAGCCGGTAAGTCGCAGGCCGTTGGTTTCGGCTACGGCCCGGGAGCGGCCGATGGTCGCCATGCTCCCTTTGTCCCAATATTTGAACGGGTGTGGCGGCGGCTTGCCTTTCACTCGGCGGTCAATCACTTCTGCTACATACGCACCCTGCTGCATCGCGACCGGAGCCACGCCCGGCAGCGGCTGACCGTTTTTACCCTTGAACATCGCGAGATCGCCGACTGCGAAGAGGTGCGAGTGCCCGGGCAGGCTGCAGTCGTTCCAAACAGTGAGCCGCCCACCGCGATCGACCTCGATAGTACTGCCGATCCGCTCCGCCAGCTTGCGGGCGAGTGGCGAAGCCTTCACGCCCGCGGCCCAGACGATCGTCGAGCAGTCAATCCGCGTCTCGGCTTTGGTCTTGTCATCGGTCATCCGCACATGGTCAGGCTGCACATCGATCACGTGGGCATCGAAGACGATCTCCACGCCGATCTTCTCCAGCGCACGCTTCGCACTTTCGGAGAGCTTGGGATGGAATGTACTCAAAACGCGAACCTGCCCTTCGACGAGGATCACGCGGCAGGACCGGGGATCAAACGATCGGAAGTCGTTTTTCAGCGTGATGTGGGCCAGTTCGGCGATCGCGCCGGCCATCTCCACTCCGGTCGCACCGCCGCCCACCACCACAAACGTGAGCAGCTTGGCCCGAGCCACCGGATCGGGCTCGCGCTCAGCCCTCTCAAACGCACTCAGCACACGCCGGCGGATGTCGGTCGCGTCCTCGATCGTCTTCAAACCCGGTGCGAGTGGTTCCCAGTCAGCGTCGTGACCGAAGTAGTGGTGCGTGCTACCAGTGGCGAGGACGAGCGAGTCGAACGGGATCCGCGTGCCACAGTCGAGGATGACCTCGCGAGCGTTGAGATCAAAGTCTTCGACACTGCCCATCAGCACGCGGCAGTTTTTCTGGCGGTGCAGCACGCCACGCAGGGGTGCGGCGATGTTCGCCGGGGACAAGCCACCCGTGGCCACCTGGTACAAGAGTGGTTGAAAGAGATGGAAATTACGCCGGTCAAGCAGCGTGACCTCGACCGGCGAACGCTTGAGCGCCATCGCGCAGTATAGCCCGCCAAACCCGCCACCAATAATGACTACTTTGTGTTTCATGACTTCATGATAAGAACCCAGAGAACACAGATCCCACAGATTGGACGTGGATCAAAACCAGAATTAGATATATCCGTTTTCAATCCGCGGCATCCGCAGTGTCTTGACTCTTACTCCGGTAGCGGCTTCCCTCTGGTCTCCGGTGCGATCGCGATCAGGATCAGGCCGACCACATAGACCACCGGCACGATGGCACAGGCGTCTGCGTAGTTGTTGTCGAAGGCCGCCAGCAGTGACGGCATCTGCAAGCTCCCGGCTGCAGCAAGGATTCGGCCGAAGTTGAAGCCGAAACCCTGCCCTGTGGCCCGCACCGCCGTCGGGAACAGCTCTGGTAGATAGAGCGGCAGCCAGCCGTAGAACGCGGCTGTCACCATGCTCATCACCGCGGCACTCGCCAGGAAACGATAACCGTACCAGCCGTTGAACTGATAGAAGCCGATGATGGTGACGACGGAGCAGATGCAGAGCGCGGCATAGACAATTCGACGTCCAAACCGCTCGCAGAGCACGGCACCGATCCCGCAGCCGAGTGCCGCACCGATTGCGGTCCAGACCTGCGTCATAGGTCGAGCGTCGGGATTGTCTACTCCTCCGGGGAGCTTGCCGACCCACTGATACATCCACATGACAGCGCACCAGGTGCCGAGCAGCGCGACGCCACTCAAGCCCGCGGCGAGCAACATGCGACGTATCACAAAGCGCTGTCGTACACCGCTGAAGCCGACGCGGTGCAGATAGCGCCGCACGGGGTAGAGATAACCCGCAGCGACCAGCGACAGACCGACGAGTGAGCCGAGTGTCTTCACGGCGAGTGGCGTGTCGGGTGTCCACCAGAGATAAACCACGCCCATGGCACAGACGGCACCGAAGAATACGCCGAGCAGATCGGCACCCGACCAGTGTGATGCACGACCGGAGGCTTTCTCGCGAGACCACTTCTCCGATTCGGGCACGAAGAGGCGGATCAGAAACGTGAGCAGTGCCGGTGCCGCGCCGACGACCATCAGCAGTCGCCAGTAGCAATTGCGGGTGAGTTCGTGAGTCATCGACTCGCTGAGTCCGAGCGCGTGGAGAGTATCGGTGACGTGCCCGCCCGAGTGATTGAGGCCGAGAGCGATGAGGCCGCAGATGGCATAGCCGAGGTTGCCGAAGGCACCAATCAGGCCCGCGAGCCAGGCCCGCGACGTATTGGCCCAGACCTCCATGACGAGCGCGACGCCGAGTGCCCACTCGCCACCCATGCCGAGAGCACCGAGGAATTTGAGCACGGCGAAATGCCACGGCTCCTGCGAAAGGCCGCTGACACCGCTCGCGAGGGAATAGAGCAGCACGCTGACGGTCATTGCACGGACGCGGCCAATCTTGTCGCCGAGCCAGCCGAACACGACGCCCCCGGTCGCTGCGCCGATCAGAAACACCGCCAGCACCAGCGAGTACCAGGTATCGACCGTGCTATGGAATTTGCTGGGTGTGTGGAGCAGTTCGGCGAGAGCATCGCGGGCCACGAGCGGGAAGAGGCCCATCTCCATGCCATCGAACATCCAGCCGAGCAGGGCCGCAGTGAGGGCGAGGTAGCGGCTGCGGCGGCTGGGCATGATGCTCTTCGTAGGGAATCGCCCGTGAGTGTTCAGTCCGCGACGTTGCCAGACTGCTTGCACAGTGTAGGATGCAGTCATGACAATTTCGCTCGCCACTGAGCTTCGTCCGCTCACTCGGGTGGGGCCCTGTTGATGCGATGACGCACCAGACACCGACGGCTCCGGACCCGATCCGGGGCTCGTTGCATTTTCGGAGGCGATCATGACCGACCCGAACCGCGTGCTGATTTTCGACACGACCCTGCGCGACGGCGAGCAGAGCCCGGGCTGCAGCATGAACCTTTGCGAGAAGCTCGAGATCGCACACTCGCTGGAGGCACTGGGCGTCGACGTGATTGAGGCGGGCTTCCCCATCGCGAGCCCCGGCGATTTCGAAGCCGTCCGGGCGATCGCCAGCGAGATCCACGGCCCGATCATTGCCGGGCTCGCCCGCTGTAACAGTGCCGACATCGACCGCGCCGGCGAAGCGGTCAAGCCTGCGAAACGGCCGCGCATTCACGTGTTCCTCGCCACCAGCACGATCCACCGCGAACACAAGCTCAAGATGAGCCGCGAGGAGATTGTGGCGAAGACGATCGAAGGCGTCAGCCGGGCCCGCAATCTGGTGGCAGATGTGGAGTTTTCGCCGGAAGACGCAGCCCGCACCGAGCTTGATTTCCTGACAGAAGTGGTCGAACGCGCCATCGAGGCCGGTGCCACCACGCTCAACATCCCCGACACCGTCGGCTACACCGTGCCGCAGCACTATGCGGAGATCATCCGGCACTTGAAGAAGAACGTCCGCGGCAGCGACAAGGTTGTCTTCAGCGTCCACTGCCACAACGATCTCGGCCTCGCGGTCGCCAACAGCCTCGCGGCTCTGAGCGAAGGGGCCCGGCAAGTGGAATGTACCATCAATGGCATCGGCGAACGGGCCGGTAATACTTCGCTCGAAGAAATCGTCATGGCGATGAAAACCCGCCAGGACTTTTACGGCCTCAACACCGGCATCAACACGCGGTTGCTGTTCCCGCTCAGTCGCAAGCTCGCCAACATCACCGGAATGCACGTCCAGCGGAACAAGGCCATCGTCGGGCAAAACGCCTTCGCCCACGAAGCCGGCATCCATCAGGACGGCATGCTCAAGGATCGCAGCACCTACGAAATCATGAAGCCGGAGGATGTCGGCATCGCGAACACTGAGCTGGTGCTGGGTAAGCACAGCGGCCGTCATGCACTGCGGCAGCGCGTCAGCGAACTCGGGTACACGATCTCCGACGAGCAACTCAACGAAGTCTTTGAAGGCTTCAAGGTCCTCGCCGACCGCAAGAAGGAAATCTACGACGCCGACATCGAAGCTCTCGTGGATGCGCGGCTGCAAAGCGGGACCACGAAGGAATGGACGCTGCACGCGTTCACATGCAATGCCGGCACGGGCACGCTGCCGAGTGCTGCGGTCGTACTCTGGAAGGGCGATGGCACGATCGTCCGTGAAGCCGCAGTGGGTGACGGGCCGGTCGATGCCGTGTTTAACGTGCTGGAGCGTATCACCGGAATCGAACTCAAGCTGGTCGACTATCGCATCCGTGCGGTGTCGGTCGGGACCGATGCACAGGGCGAAGCGTATATCGAAGCGCAATACGATGGCCGCAAGCTCGCCGGGCGGGCCGTGAGCACCGACATCGTGGAAGCCAGCGCGATGGCGTATCTGGATGTGATCAACCGCGCGATCGGCCGCGGCAACAATGGCCGGCTCAAGCCGACGGACAATGTGCCCAACGAAATGGTGCCGGCAAGTTAGCGCAATCTCACTGCACGGGCAGCGGTGGCGACTTTGATCAGATGCAGGCCGCCGCGGAAGATGATGTAGCCGATGAAGCAGAGCGGCAGCACGTCGAAGACGCGACGGTGTTCGAGCAGTCGATACGCGATAAAAAACACCGCGAGGCCGCAGCCGAGCAGAAGCCAGCCGAGAATTTCGCGCACCCAGACGCTCATGACGCTTAGCCCCAATCGTGAAAGTAAACGTAGAGAATGAAGCCGAGAAAGCCTGCGAGAATCAGCAGGACAATCGCGCGGACCACCCAGCGGAATGTCGCATCCGGGTCGCCGTGGCGACTGTGATCGTGTCCCAGCGCGGCCGCCCGCCACGTCTCGAGCCGAGCCAACTCCCGGCGGTGTTCCTGCCACTGCGTGTCGATCAGGATCATCCTGGCTTCCTGTGCCGTCAACCGCGAGAGCCGCGTGTACCAGAACGCGAACCGCAACAGCAGAGCCGCAGCGGTTAACATCAGAATCTGCACGAGAAAGCGACTCATCTGATCCGATTGCGTCGAAGGTGCCACACCGCGGCGTAGCCTCAGACTGACTTCCGGCTTCCACCGCAGTGGGGCATCCGCACCGAAGTGCGGCTCGACGTGCGTCACCAGCCACCAGAGCAATTGACCGACCACGACAAACGCCACAACGACAATGGCAGCGCGGACGTACTCCCGGCGATGTTGACTCGACGCCGGTCGCGGGTTCTCCGGAGCGGTGAGATCGAACAGGCGATACTGGCTGATGAGATACGCGCAGACCGCAGCGGCGAGGAGCAGATCGTCGATCCGCAGGTAGCTGTCGCGGATGAGTCCGCGGGCGGGGAGGCCGAGCGGCAGCCCGACGGGGAAGAGCAGAAAGTAGCCGAGCGTGATCAGCAGCACGGTCGGCATTGCGGTCCAGCGGAGGAGCAGGCCGGCGATGCCACAGAGAAATGGCACACCGGCCGCGGCGACGGAGCCGGAATCGAATTGCACCGCGAACAGCACCGCCAGCG
>JBGSSZ010000151.1:0-2350 GCA_041736785.1 Limnoglobus sp. | reverse complement strand
TTGCTCATCCACGGCGGCGGCTGGCGCGGCGGCGACAAGTCGGGTTACGGCACCCGTGCGATCCAGCCCTACCTCGACGAACTCGCCGACACGCCCCATCTGGCCCGGCTCGATGCCCTCGACCTCCGCGGCAACCACATCGGCGACGACGGCCTGGCGATGATTGCGACTGCCTTGGCAGGTCTGCACACGCTCGACCTGACCGCCAACTCACTCACGGTCCGCTCGCTGCCGATACTGCATTCGCTCCGTGCCCGCGGCATCGAAGTGCTCGCGGAGCCGAACCTGACCCGTCACGCGGCGTGAAGAGGCGTAGAAAACGCGCTCGCAGCACTCACACGTCGCGACAGCCAAGCCGAAGACGGTAGAGGCTATTGTCCACTTCAAGCTGTGCAGCGTCTGCTTCGGCGGAGCCACGCCCACCGCACCACAAACACTGCCAGCGTCGCAGGGACCGCGACGAACGTCCCCACGACGCCGCTGACTGCCAACTGCTCCGGCCAGTGGAGCTTGAACTTGGGCCCTGGTCCGCGCTCGGCGTCGTCGACGTAAGCCCACCAGTCGGCATCATCGCTCAGTACCCAGAACACGCCACCGGCCACGACTGCGAGGGCGGCGAACAGTGCCATGGACAACCAAGATGAACGCTCCATCCATGCCTCAGTTGAGACCACAATGCAGTTTCGCACAGACAAAGAACATAGCAAGGACATCGGGCATGAGATACATGCATCGCTACGCTCCTGGCGTCACGTCATCTTCCATACCGTTGACCAACGGCAGCGCGATCTGTTTCAGTCAGGAGTACCCCTGCGCGTGCATTCTGCTCCAAGTGTGATACCCGACCGCGAGCAGGATGATAGTCATTCCAGCGTCGAGTAGCCACCGTCTCATGTTTGCGACCTCCGCCGGCTCACCGCATCGTAGCAAGCCGGCAGGCTGCGCACCAACAAAATCGGTCCGGGCTCGCCGTCTATGCGGCACGATGGTCCCAGGAATTTTCTTTGACAGCGGCGGCGGGCTGGCCTTCGGGGAAGCGGTGATACACGGTGCGGTGCGGGAAGGGGATCTCGATACCGAGTTCGTCGAATCGGTTCTTGATCCGCCGCAGCATTTCGCGCTTGATGGGCCACTGCTTGAGCGGGCGGGTCTTGATGAAGAACTTGATTGAGACGCAGGAATCCGCCAGCGAATCGACGCCGAGCATTTCGGGCGTGTCCAGGATGTGGATGCCCAACACGGGGTCCTGGCTGATCTCGCGGCCGAGCTCCATGAGCACTTCGATGACGCGATCGACGTTTTCCTTGTAGGCGACCGGGATGTCGAGCAGAGCCCGCGACCAGCCGTGGGTGAGGTTGCTGACGCTGGTGATGGTGCCATGGGGAATGAAGTGCCGCACGCCTTCGAGGTCGCGGAGCACGGTCATTCGGAGTGTGATCTGTTCGACGAGCCCGGAGATGGTGCCGATGCGCACGACGTCTTTGACGCTGTACTGGTCTTCCATGAGCATCATGAATCCGGTGAAGTAGTCGCGGATGAGGTTTTGGGCTCCGAAGGCGACGGCGAGGCCGATGACGGCGGCACCACCCATGAGGGGCACGATGGGCACGCCGACTTCGTCGAGGAGCATGACGAGTCCGCCGCCGAAGACGACGAGCCCGGCGACGTAGCGGAAGACTCCGACGAGGGTGCTGGCCCGGTTCTCGCGGTCGTCGACGGAGCCACGATCGCTGTGCCGGGTGATGAAGCGAACGATGTGGCGGCTGAACTGCCGCGACGCGAGATGCACGAGCACCATCCCGGCGAGAATCAGCAGCAGTCGCGGGCCTTTCTCGATGACCCAGCGAAAGAGATTGCGGCTGGAGGTCGGACTGAGCAGTGTTGCGAGTTCGGCTTCAGCTTCTTTGACTGCGACCTGTTTGGTTTCCGCGGCCTTCACCACAAGATCGCGCTCGCTCTCATGCCCCTTCAGCGTCTCCCGCATGGTCGCGAGACGCTCCTCGATCCGCTGCACGCGCGTCCGCGATTCGGTGAGTCGCAGCTTGGTCTCGTCCAGCTTGGCGGCAATGACTACGCGCTGCGATTCATCGGGCAGTGGCTGAATCTCCAGCGTCTTGGTCATACTCTCAGCGGACTTCTCTGCCTGAGCGATCGACTCCCGCTCCAGAGCCAGGAACTTCTGTGCAGTAGTGATGGCACGCTCGTCGATGCGGACCCGTTCTTCCGCAGCGCGGACGCGCTTCTCGGCAGCCGCGAATTCACCACGCCGCAATTCCAACTGCTCACGGGCCAGGCGAACGGCAGGGTCGGTTTCCTCGGCCGTGGGCACAACTTCGGTGGTCGTGGCGGC
>JBGSSZ010000444.1:0-2953 GCA_041736785.1 Limnoglobus sp. | reverse complement strand
CACCGCCCAAGTGCGGCACAGCGGTCGACGGCACAACGCCCGCGGCGGCCATCGCCATCATGTTCGGCGTGTAGCTGCCCACGTGCTGGCTCGTCGCGACGGGCTGCGGTAGCTCGATTTCCGCAATCTCCGGCGGGACATCGAGCGCCGGCAAGAGTTCTGCGGAATCGTTCGCGAACCCCGCAAATTCCTCCGCGTCGTCCGGCATGCTCAAATCCATCGCGTCGGCCTCGTCATGACTGTCCTGGTGATAATCATCGACGAAGATCGTCGAGGGGGAATCACCAATCAGCTCCGGCACAGTAATGCGGCCGTCATCTGATGCGGCACCCTCCGGCCGCGGGATCACCAGTGGCTTCAAGCACTTCGGGCAGATCGTACGCTGCCCCACACGCTCCGGCGAGGCTAGCAACCGCTGCTGGCAAAACTGACACGGATACGCGAACATGACGCTCTCAGACACTCATCCGGCTAATCTAGTGGACAATCAATCGCCGTGCAAACTCCATCGCCACGGATGGCGGATCCGTTGCCACCGCCGCCGTTCGCAATAAGATACGAGGCTCACACCCCGTCTCCGGGCACAACCCAACTGATGCGCGGCTCTTTGCTGAGCGCAGGTCGGCCGGAGCAGACGTCGCCTCCGGGCGCGAAGGATCTTTCCATGTCTCTCGGTCTTCTCGGCACCAAAATCGGTATGACTCAGGTCTTCACCGAAAACGGCAGCGTCGAACCCGTCACGGTCATTGAGCTCGGGCCGTGCCCGGTGCTGCAGATCAAGACCGCCGCGGGTGCGGACAAGTACGATGCCGTGCAGATCGGCTACAAGAGCAAGGCCCGCAAGAACGCCATCCGGGCGGAGCGTGGCCACGTCGCCGCCGATCTGGTCAGCAAGCGCAAGAGTGCCCGTCAGAAAGCCGGCGTGAAGATCAGCGAGAAGGCGAACATCGAGCCGCCGCGGCACATCCGCGAGTTCCGCACCGACGGCAGCGCGCTCAAAGTCGGCCAGGTCCTCAGCGTCGGCGAGGTCTTCGCCGAAGTCAAGAGCGTCGATGTCATTGGCACCAGCAAGGGCCGCGGCTATCAGGGCGTCATGAAGCGTCACGGCTTCGCCGGCTTGCCTGCAGCGCACGGTGCCAAGAAGGTCCACCGTCAGGCCGGGAGCACGTCGTCGCTGGCCAGCAACCGCGGTACGGGCCGCCCCAAGAAGGGCCTCAGCCGCGCCGGTCAGTACGGCAACGTCCGCATGACGATCCGAAATCTGAAGGTCGTGTCGATCGACGTGGAGAACAATCTCATCCTCGTCCGTGGTGCCGTTCCCGGGCACATCAATGCACTGGTTATGGTGCGTCCGACGAACATGAAGAAATAAACAGGATGGCCGCTGATCGGTCGCTCGGGGGCCGATCAGCTTGCAAGTCAAGTCTTTGAAAATGCTCGGGCTGGCGTGCTTTAATTCACATTCACAAGATGCTTCGAGTGGAGATCGCCAAGCTGCACCCGCGGCTTGTTGGGCAGAGCCATCATTTCAGCGGTATCGAGATCGATGGAGTTGTGCGTGACCGGAGCGGGGTCATTCTCGCCTTGCAGGCTGCCATCGGCCATGGCGAAGATCTTGTCTGCGTAGCTTTCGAGGCGGTGATCGTGCGTGACGACCAGCACGGTCGCGCCGCGGAGGCGGGCCTGCTCCTTGAGCAGATCCATCACCTGCTGACCGTTCTCCCAGTCGAGAGCGCTGGTCGGCTCGTCGGCGAAGATGAACGAGGGATTCTTGACGAGAGCCCGTGCGATGGCCACACGCTGCTTTTCCCCGCCGCTCAGGACGTTGGGCCGCAGGTGAGCACGATGAGCCAGGCCGAGGGATCCGAGCACCTTGTCAGCCCGGGTGCGGGCTTCACGCTTACTGGCACCTTCGCCCCACTGCAGCACGACTTCAAGCTGCTGGCGGGCCGTCAGTGCGGGGAAGAGGTTGTAGCCCTGGAAGATGTAGCTGCAGTGCTCGAGGCGGAACTTTTCCATCTGGTCGTCGGACATGGTCCAGAGGTCGCGGCCGTGGGCTTTGACCTGACCGGCGTCGGGGCGGAGCAGGGCTGAGAGCACCGCGAGCAGTGTACTTTTGCCGCTGCCACTGGGACCCATCAGCAGATTCATTTCGCCGCGATGGAGCTCGACATTGACTTCACGCAGTGCGTGAGTCATCTGCGTTCCGGTCCCGAATGTGCGGAGCAGATCCTGACCGATGAGCGTCGGCTCGGTGCGGACGATTCCTGTGGGAACGCGAAGCTTGCACGCCGCGATCATCGACTTCCGGAGCATCGCGCGGCTGTTGGTCAGACAGCCGACAACGGGCATTCGACGGAACAATCGAGAAAGGCGCGGCATGTAAGCTCCTCCGGAGTTCGTGGTCAGTGTTCGAGGTTCGTTCTCAAGCAAACGATTCGTGGCTCAAGATCACCACATCCTCGTACCTGTTCAAACGGCGGACAGCGTCCACCTTGCGCGGATCATAAACTGAACGTTCGAGAGTCTCGGCCCTGCGTCTAATATTGGCGATAGAATCGGTATACGGCAACAGCGAGTTAGGCGAAATCACGCTTTTCTGATCATTACGGCTTACGCAGCTTGTCCAAATGGCACAATCGCCCATTCTTATTCATCCTGGACAGTATTTTTAAGTCCTGTACAATATCTCTACAGTCACTGTCCAACTCTAGTACAGTCGAACGGCGTCATACCTTAATCGAAATTTTTAGAATCGACTGTTCACAAAAGTTACACGTGGCGTTCACGGCGTGATAAGAAGGGAGGGGTATGCCGGGATCAGGCCTCGCACTTGCGGACCTGCCTGCCCTCCTTCAGGCATCCGAGGGCTGGGCGGGGCTGCGCACAGCGCTGGCTGCAGGGCAGAGCGGCACCATCGACGGCGCGTGGGGCTCGGCGGCATCACTGGCGG
>JBGSSZ010000118.1:0-5756 GCA_041736785.1 Limnoglobus sp. | reverse complement strand
GAAGCCGCGACCGAACGCGAGCAGTTGAAGGAAGCCCGGGCTCAGGTTTCGGAGCAGGTGCGCTCACTCGAAGTCGCGCGTCGGCAGTGGAAGGACGCCGAGTCGCAGAATCTCAACGAAATCGAGCAGATGGCGCGGATGTTGGCACAACGCGAAGCGGAACTCGAGACCCGTGCCAAAACGATGGCACCGGCCAACACACTGCAAAACGAGCAGATCAATTCACTGAAAGCGACTCTCGAAGCGTGGCAGAAATCGCAATTGGAAGTGAAGACTGCACCGGTACCGTCGGTTGTGTCGTTCCGCAGTGCCTTGAGCGTATGACACGACGCGGAGTCACGGACTCCGCAAAGACTTGGGCAGGGAATAGAGCGCATCGCGTGGCGGTTGCAGGCCCAGAGCGTCCGCCAATATCACTGCGGCATGTTGCGGCGTCACCGGCTCCGACTGCTCGCCCTTCGGTAGATGCGGACCAAACACCACCAGCGGCACATGACGGTCATAGTCGTACGCCGTGCCGTGCGTCGTGCCCGTCTGATAGTTGGACGTGGTGTACAGGTAGTACCTCTTCTGCATGATGAAGATATCGCCCGAGCGACCGGGATAGGTCGAGGCTTTGACGAGTTGCCCGATCTCTTCGGCTGCGGGTTTGGCAATTTCCGCTGCGGTGTAGACACGCTCCATGCCGTTCTGTGTCTTCAGCCAGGCGGCTAGCGTGTTGGTCACCTCCTCGCGATTGAGATTGCGGGCTTCGATCTGCCGCAGGTTCAGGTAAATCCATGGCGGGTTGACCGATTCGAGCCACCGCGACGGCCCGACGCTCCCGGCTAACGGCTTGCCGTACTTCTTCTCCAGCATCGCTTCCGCACGTTCCTTGAGCCCCCGCGCACTCTTGCCTTTAATATTGGTCAAAGGGATGCGCTGTGCATCGAGGCCTTTCACTTGCGAGACCTCCGGCAGCGGGCAGATGCCGTGGTCCGCCGTCAACACCAGTGTGTAGTTGCCTTCGCCCACTTTCTCATCGAGATAGTTCAACAGGTCCTTCATGATGAGATCGCTGCGGAGCGTCATGTCGAAGACTTCCTGCGAGTCGGGCCCGTAGGCGTGGCCGCAATAGTCATTGGCGGAGAAGCTGATGGTGAGCAGGTCAGCGTCGTCCCGCTGGCCCAGTTTCTCGGCGTCGATGGCGGCCTTGGCAAACGCCAGCAGCAGATCGTTGCCGAACGGCGTGATGTCGAGTGCCTCATAGTAGCTGCCGGTGAGTGTGGACTTGCCGCCCGTGATCGGATGCGGAAACTTGATCCCAAGACCGGCACGGTTGGCTTCGCCAAGCCCGGCGTCGGGGCCGATCAGCTTGTCGTAGTCGAGATCGGGTCGCAGTCGGTTCCATGACTGGCCGTACCAACTGTCGGCGAGCTTCGCATGGTTGAACTCCCGCACCCAGCCGGGGAGCACGTCGGTGTAGTAGTTGGACGTGACGAATTCACCGTTGAACCAGTACGCCCCGTCGGCGTGGTGACCAGAGGGAAAGATGGCGGCGCGATCTTTGAGCGACACGCCGATGACCTTGCCACCCCGGCCCGCAGCCTTGACGTTGTCGCCGAGCGATGGGGCCATCAGACGCTCCGGCGACCCGCCCGGGCTCTTCTTCTTGGTCGTGCCGATGTGCGTCTTCACGGTGCTGGATTTGCTCGCTGCCGAGCCGACAGTTTCGAAGCGGTCGGAGCCTGCACAGTAGACCGTTTTGCCCAGTCTGCGTTCGTACCAGTCGTTGCCGATGATGCCGGTGCGGTCTTGGGTCGTGCCGGTCATCATGGCCGCATGGCCGGGTCCGGTCGTCGTGCTGGCGTAGGGGTAGTAGCACTGCGGGAACCAGCAACCGTCGTCCATCAATCGGCGGAACCCGCCATCGGAGAAGTGTTCTCTCCAACGCGGCAGGTAGTCGCCACGCATCTGGTCAAAGACCACCAGCACGGCGAGCTTGACCTTCGGCGGGCCAGTTACCAGCGTGGCGTCGGTGTCAACCTTGGGCCGCACAATCGGCGCTACCGGCACAGCCTTGGGCTCTAGATACGACGCCACCGCCGCAGTCACAATCGCGACGAATCCCAACAAAACAGCCAGCATGGTACGGGGCATGTGAGTCTCATGTTGTCGGAGAAAGGTCAGAGCGGAGGGCACTGGGCTTACTCATCCAGCGTATCACCCAGGACTTCTTCATTCACATAAATCGGCACGCGGGCGGTGACCGCGAGGGCAATGGCATCGCTCGGGCGGCAGTCGATGGTGATGAGTTCGCCGTCCTGCCGAACGCGGAGCTGGGCATAGTAGGTGTGTTCTTTCAGTTCGCTGATGATGATGTCCTGCACCTCGCCGCCGAGGCTGTCGATGACGCCGACGATCAGATCGTGCGTGAGCGGTCGTGGCGAGGGCTCCCCCTTCACACGGCGGTTGATGCTGTGCGCCTCGAAGAGCCCGATCACGATCGGGAAGCTCCGCTCGCCGTCGGTCTCCCGCAGCACGATGTACTGCGAATCCTCGACCTCGCTGATGATGATTCGCCGAAGCTCCATGGCCACTGGCACAGCAGTTCTCCTTGTCCGGCACGACGCTCTTCATACCATGATAGTCACAGAATTTTCGGAGCCGAGGCTATGAAGAAAGACATTCACCCCGAATACCGCGAAGTGGTGTTCATGGACGCCGCCGCCAACTACTCGTTCCTCACCCGCTCGACGGTGCGCACCACCGAAACGACCAAGTGGACCGACGGCAATGAGTATCCACTCTACAAGCTAGACATCTCGTCCGCGAGCCATCCCTTCTTCACCGGCAAGATGAAGTACGTGGACACGGCAGGCCGGGTCGAGAAGTTCATGAAGAAGTACGCCAAAGCTGCTCCCAAGCAGTAATTGCACAACGAGCCGGAAGCGTAAGCGACGGGTATAGTCACAGTGGCTATGCCCGTCGCTTACGCTTCCGGCTCGTGAGGATCACACATGTGGCCCGTGATGGATCAGAAGCTGGAGCAGTTCCGCAAGCTGGAAGAGCAGCTTGGCGATCCTGCGGTCGCAGGTGACCACAAACGGTTCGCCGTGGTGGCGAAAGAGCACGGCATGCTCGCACGGATGGTGAAGCCGTACCTCGAATTGCTCGACCTCGACAAAGCCCTCAAAGCCACCGAAGCCATGGTGGCCGGGGAAAAAGATCCCGAACTCAAGGCGATGGCGGCGGAGGAGTTGGCCGGCATCAAGCCAAAGCATGAAGCACTCAAGTCGAGGATCGAAGACGAACTGCTGGTCGATCCCGATGAGATCTTCGATTCGCTCATCGTGGAAATCCGGGCCGGCACCGGTGGTGACGAAGCGGCCCTCTTCGCCGGCAGTCTCTACGAAATGTACCAGCGCTACGCCCGCACCAAGGGCTTCGCGATGGAGGAAATCGCCTTCAGCGAAGGCGAAGCGGGTGGTTTCAAGGAAGTGTCCTTCAGCATCAAGGGCGACGACATCTACCAGCATCTGCGCTTTGAAAGTGGCGGTCACCGCGTGCAGCGGGTGCCCAAGACCGAGACGCAGGGCCGCATCCACACCAGCCTGGCGACTGTCGCGGTGCTGCCGGAACCCGATGAAGTGCAGGTCGAGATCAAGCCCGCGGATATCGAGTGGGAGACGATGCGGGCCGGCGGCGCCGGCGGGCAGCACGTCAACAAGACCGAGAGCGCCGTCCGCATCTGGTATCGCAAAGGCACGCCCGACGAGATGGAAGTAAAGTGTCAGGATGGCCGCAGCCAAGGGAAGAACTACGACCAGGCGATGCGGATTCTCCGCAGCCGGCTGTTCGAACGCCTGCAGGCCCGCACGCATCAGGCTCGCGCCGACGCCCGGAAGAGCCTCATCGGCTCCGGCGACCGCAGTGCCCGCATCCGCACCTACAACTTTTCTGAAAACCGCTGCACCGACCACCGCATCGGCCACACCGTCTACAAGATGGATGTCGTGCTGGCCGGCGATCTCGATCTGATGATCGATCCGATGAAGGAAGCGATGCGGCAGGAGAAACTCGCCGCACGCGACTGAGGCTCACACCTCTTCCGAAACTTCCTTCAGCATTTTTCGGGCGAGCTTGTATGCAGTTTTGAGCGTCGAGTAGCGCACGTCCATCTGATCGGGAGTGAACAGCCGCGTGAGTTCCCCGGTGGGCAGGCCGGCGAGTTCGATCGTCAGCGGCAGAATCTGCATAAATTCCTTGGCACGCTGCTGTTTGCTGTCAGGGATGGCATCTGCCATATCAAGCTCCGTAACCGAGGGTGTTGAGGTCTACTTGTTCGCAGTGCCGCCGATTTTCTCCATGTATTCGCGGACTGCGGCTTTGGCGTCGCGGGGCACATTCTGGGTGTCGAGCCCGCGGCTGGCTTCCTGCACTGCCGTCTGGATGTCCTGCCCCATTTCCACGCTGCTGCGTTTGGTGAACGCCGGGCCGCGGGTGCTGCCGCCGTAGCTCTTCTTGCCCTTGGGGTCGAAGAGGCCGCGAAGCCGTTCGTCGACCACATTGCTCTTGGCGTCTTTGTTCTCATCGCGACGACCGGCACCGATTCCCTTGCCACCATTGATTTCGCTCTCCTTGATCTGATCCCCTTCGCATTCACCGTTCTCGCAGTTCTTGCAGGCTTTCTTCATCTCTTCGCGAAGTCGCTGCAGGTAGCCCTCGGCGTCGTCGATGTCTTCGAGATCCGCTTCGATATTTTCAAGCTGGCTCTTCATTTCGCCCAGCTGGTTGGCGAGTTCTTCGAGGTCGCCATTCTCGATCGCCTTCTGGCATTTGGCGCATTGCTCCGCGAGTTGCTCCATCATCTCTGCGGACTTCTCGCCTTCCTTGGTCAGCTTGTCGAGTTCGCGCTGCAACGTCTCCGCGTCCTTGTCGCGGCCTTCCTTCTTCGCTTTGTCGAGCTTGTCCTTGAGCTTTTCCTTCTCCTCCTTGTTGCGGGCCAGACGCTCGGCTTCGTCCTTCATGTCCTTCATCTGCCGGTCGAGTTTCTCCAGATCCTGCTTGTTGAACTTCTTCTCCTTGGCCTTCTTGCGCAGTTCGTCGACTTCCTCTTTGGCCTTTTTCAGGTCGCCTTTTGAGAGGGCGTCGTTGAACTTCTCCGCCGGGCCGTCGGCAAAGTCTTTGTCATGGTTCAGCTTGTCGAGCTTGCTGAGTTTGTTCTCAAGCTGCTGTAGTTTCTCGGCTTTCTCCATCTCGAACTTCTTCAGCTTCTCTTCCATGGCGGTGAGTTCGCTGACCTTCTCGCGCTTGGCTTCTTCTGAGAGTGCTGGCTCTTTCGCCCACTTGTCCATGAGCTTGTCGAGTTCGTTTTCGAGGTCTTTGAGTTCCTGGCTCTTGGTGCTGCGCTCGGTCTGATTTGGCGGTCGCTGCATCTCTGTGAAGGGCTTCGAGGCCGCTTTGGTGTTTTTGAGTGCGAGGCTGGCCTCGGCTTTTTTCTTCGCGGCATCGCTGTCATCCGCCCGCTGCGCGCTGGCCGTGTCGGGATCGTAGAAGAAAAACGTCAGTGCGATCAGCCCCGCCAGTGCCGGGACCAGCAGCGAGGACCGCCGTGGGCGCACCGGGAACTTCTCGCTCACTTTGAGTGGCGACACTTTCTCGGCGGCGTCCAGAAGAACTGCCTGCCCCGCGGACGTGCTGAGGTCGCACGCGGGCAGACCGAGTACAGTCGTGACCCGCTCGCGGAGCCCGAAACGGCCATCGAGTTCGAGCGC
>JBGSSZ010000115.1:0-3050 GCA_041736785.1 Limnoglobus sp. | reverse complement strand
AGGGACAGCCACCAATAAGAAACGCCGCGCCCCGCATCCGCGTGGACTGAGCCGTTCGCTGAGCGCTTCCGCAGCGCGCTCTGCTTCCACCTCGGCGGACTCGACCTGCTTCCGGCGTGGGCCATTCTGGCCACGCACTTTCGGGCCATCTCGCGCGATTTCGCATCAGCTGGAGATTGCTCCGGTTGGCGTCGATCGCGCCACGGCGACCCTTCATGCCAAGCATGATGGCAACCAAGCGGCAGCCGATCCGGTCGAGATGCGCCCCGCGGCGAATTCGATTGCTCCTCCCCGCTGATTGGTACCACTCGCGAAGCCGTGTGTGATCGTGAGGCCTTCGAGTGTCGCTCTCAGCGGCTCGGTGGCGATCGCGCGGAACGCCCGTCCGAGGAACTGGCGGTCGATGACGCAGTTGGCCGGGCCGTTGGCGGACCGGATGGTGAGAAGCTTCCCGCCAAACTCCACGTTCCGGTTCCCCGAGTCCACGTAGACGCCATCGGCGAGCTCAATGATGTCGCCGTCGCGAGCGAGTGCGACCGCGGTGTGGATGTTCGGGGCGTCTTTCGGCACCGAGAGGATGACGGCGCCGGCGCTTACGTATGTGAGGAGAAGCGGCAGCGACAACCACAGCGTTGATCCGTCGACGGTGGGGGGTGGTCTTCGCACCGGCGAACCGTCGCAGGGGTAACGACCGATCGACAGCGAGGCTTCCCCGCGCCACTCGTGCGCGCGTGAGGAAAATCGTGACAGATCGACCGAATCGACGAAAGTGAAGTCGTCGCTGGAACTCCGTTTGACCGTCTGCGGCGCCGCGTCCCTGTGGATCTGTGACCGCACGATCTCACCGTGATCCTGTCGCGATCACCAACCGATCAGGCGTCACTCGGACCCAGGGATTGCGGTCGGGCCGCCCGCGTTACACACGATGTGGGGTTCGAGCCGCCGAAAGTGCGTGGCCAAAATGCCCCCAAAGTGTCAGTGCGGCATGTCACGCGACGGGTGTGTCCACTTCGGCACGAAGTGTCCAGTGACCAAAGTGCCGTGCCAGATCGCTCTGCCCTTGACACCTGTGTGGTGCACAGTACAGTGCGCGACATGGTGGATGCGGATGCTCTGACCAAGTTGGAACTCGAGCTGCGCCGCGGGGTGGTGGTTTTGGCCACGCTCTCGCAGTTGCGGGCACCTCGCTACGGGTATGAGTTGCGGCAAGCACTGGCGGACAAGGGAATGGCGATCGAAGAAGGCACTCTCTATCCGTTGCTTCGCCGCTTGGAAGCGCAGGGTCTGCTCACGAGCGAGTGGAAGATCGAGGACGGGCCACCGCGCCGCTACTACTCACTGAATGCGGAGGGTCGGAAGTTGTTCAAGAAGCTCACCGAGTCGTGGCACGGCATGAACGACGCAATGGACCGCCTCCTCAAGGATGACCGCACATGAATGCGAATGATCTGATCGAGTGCTATGTCGCCGACGTGGCCGCGCGATTGCCGCGCAAGCAGCGCAACGACGTGGCATTTGAGCTGCGCGCCTTGCTCCACGAGGAATTGCAATCCAGAGCCGACTCGGCAGGGCGAGGCGCCGACGCCGCCATGGCTACAGATTTCCTGCGGTCGTTTGGTCCGCCGGACAGCGTTGCCGCACGCTACCGCCCAACCTTCACCGTCATCGATCCCGCGGATGGACCTGCGTTTGTGCGAGCGACCGCCATTGGACTGGCGATCATCTGGGGCCTCGGACTTGTGTCGTGTCTCCTGCAACCGATCGAATCTGGCACGGACCTGCTCCGCGCGATTGGTCAGTGGTGGGGAGCCACAGTGCTTCCCTCCCCGTGGTGGCCAGGCGTTCTGGTTGTCGGATTTGGATTGGCGTCGTGGATCAAACGTCGATGGCCGCACACCACTGAGTGGAAGCCGCGTGCGGCAGATCGAATCGTGGGGGGCCGAATGGCCCTCGGGATGGCACTTGCCGGCGTGCTCGTCGGGCTGATTGCGATCGTCAATCCCAGTTGGGTTCTGCACGCGATGTTCGGGGGTCGAGCGGCACCTGCGGCGTATGAGGCGCTGACATACGCCGAGACGTTTCGTCATCGCCAAGCTCCATGGTTGCTCATTCTCATCTCGACGAATGTTCCCTTGTTCGTCACCGTGATCGTCATGGGGCGCTGGTCGCCACTCATGCGACGCATTCAGTTGGCACTTGGGCTCATGACCTGCGCCGTGATGATCTGGACAGTGCTCGATGGCCCGATCTTCATCGCCCCAAGCAGCGATCGAACGGTCAAGGCGATCATGGTGCTCATCGTCGCCTTCCTGCTCATCAGCTGGGGGGTCAAGCGGCACCGAAGCGTGCAGCCCAAGCCAATCGCTCGACTTCGAACCTAGTGGATGGCGGCACTCGACCCTTCAGGACGAGCCGCCAGCGAACCCGCACACGAGTCTGACCTCAAGCGATGCGCTGGAGATCAGGCGTGAAAGATCGTCTCCGGGAGCCTCATCACGATTCGTGGCCGTGCTGCAAACCCCAAACACGCCGCCGCGGACTCAGACGCTCTTGCCGACGATCAGCATCGCCCCCATCACGGCCTGAGCGAGCGAGAACACCGCCTGGGCGCTGAGCAGGACGACGATTGCCCCCCAGGTATTCAGATGGCGACGAAGCCACAGATTGGGGAGCACCGCAATAAACAGGGACAGCCACCAATAAGAAACGCCGCGCCCCGCATCCGCGTGGACTGAGCCGTTCGCTGAGCGCTTCCGCAGCGCGCTCTGCTTCCACCTCGGCGGACTCGACCTGCTTCCGGCGTGCCTCTCCAATGCCAAAGCCCGAAGAGGCTGTGTTTCGGATCGCTGGTTCATGGGGCTTCCGTCGAGAAATAGCGGCGTTTGGGGTCCTGCGGTCTTCGCCTCGCCGAGCAGAAGGGGCCCGATGCCACTCCGTCGAGAAATAGCGGCGTTTGGGGTCCTGCGGTCCGGTGCCAAGTTCGCGTACCAATCCAAGGGCCACGAGGGCCGCGAGGCGTGTGCGTGTGGCCCGCGGCGTGAGTCCGATCT
>JBGSSZ010000101.1:0-3961 GCA_041736785.1 Limnoglobus sp. | reverse complement strand
GGCGATCCTCGGCAGCGTGGCTGTCGGCGCCGCGGGCACCTACACCTTCAAGGTCGAGGGCGCAGCAGGCACAACGGGAGCCTACACGCTGCAACTGATTCTGAACGCCGCGGTGGAAGCGGAGAGCAACGGCGGCAGCGGCAATAACAGCATCCCTACAGCACAAAGCCTCAGCTCAGCGTTCCTCGATCTCGGCGACGATGCCGCACTCGCCAGCGTTCGCGGCACGCTCGACGGCTCCTCCGCCGCCAGCGAAGTCGAGCCCAACAACAGCCCGATCAACGCCACCAACATCGCTGCCACCTTCGGCACCTACAGCAGCAACCTCTATCAGATGAGCCTGAGCGGCACCCTGAGCAGTTCCGACACCTCCGACTACTTCAACATCGGAGCCATGCAGGTCGGCGACATCATCACCGTCTCGCAGCGCGGAGCCAACTCCGGCGGCGGGACGCTCGTCGATCCGCGCGTCTGGCTCTACCGCAGCGGTGCAGGCGGGAACGTCGTCAACAACGACGACGGCGGCGTCTACAATGCCGGGGCCAACGTCGGCGACTCGCTCATCTACCGCTACACCGTCACCACTGCCGACACCTATTTCATCCGTGCCAACGCCATCAACAACGGCAGCACCAACTCCTATCAACTCGGAGTGCTGCTCGAGAACACCAGCACCGCCCCCGCGACCACAGGCAGCGTCTTCACCGAAACCGAAAGCAACAACACAAAAGGCACGGCCAACAACGTCAGTGCCAGTTGGCGGGCCGTCACACACAACTCCGTCGCCAGCGGAACGCTCAGCAGCGGCAGCGATGTCGACACCTTCGCCTATCTCTTCAACGCCGGCGATGTGGTCAGCGTCCAAGCGACGACCGCGGTGTTCGATGCCAGGCTCCGCGCACTCAGTTCCACCGGTGCCGTACTGCTCCTCGAAGATGGCACCAGCACCGGCCCCGCGACGAATTCGCCGCTCTACTCCTACCGCATCCCGACCACCGGCACGTACTACGTCGATGTGCAGTCGGGCAACGGTGCCGGTGGAGCCTACACACTGGACGCGTATCTCACTACGACGGTGACCCCGCCGAGCCCGCTGGACTACTACGCGATTCCGCTCGCGGCCGGGCAGTCGCTGACGCTCGGCGTGAAGACCGATCTCGCCGGCACGACGACGCTCGATCTCGTCAACGCGACCGGGAGTGTCGTTGCGGCGAGCACCGGTGCGACGAACTACGACCGCGTGGCGACTTACACCGCAGCCGCCGCGGGCACCGTCTACGCGAAGATCACCGGGAGCAATTCGTCGGCTTACACACTCGTCGCCGCGACCGGAGCGGCACTCGACATCGAGCCGAATGACAGCTTCGGCAGCGCGACCGCTCTCGGCACTCACAGCGTCGCGGTTGGCGCGATCGCCGGCAGCGACGACTGGTTCAGCATCGATCTCGCCGCCGGGCCCATTCAGTTCACGAGCAGCACGCCCGGCGACGGTGCCGGCGTCTTCAGCAACACGCTGAACCCCCGGCTCGAACTTTACTCCCCCGCCAACGCGCTCGTCGCCAGTGATAGCGACTCCGCCAGCGATGGCCGCAATGCCACGCTCAGCTACGTCGTGCCCGCCAGCGGTACCTACCGCGTTCGCGTCGCCGCCGAGCTTGGCACCAGCGGAGAATACGCACTGACCAAGTCGATCCCGACCATCAACAGCGTCACCGCGTTCAGCGTGAACGGTGGCGACACTCAGCGTTCGCGGCTCACGATGATCAGCCTCGACTTCGCACTGCCTGTCGATGTCAGCACGCTGACCGCCGCCGGTGCGATCACGCTGACCAGCAACCTGGGTGCCGTGGTGCAGACGGGTGCGGTTGGTGCCAGTGGTCGCATCACGGTGGCCCCGCTCAGCGGGTTTGCGTCGACCATCACGCTGACCGTCGACAATGCCGACAGCAGCCCGACGAGTGCGGGCGTGGAATTCGGCTCGCTCGCCGATGGCCGCTGGCAGCTTGCCGTGCCGTCGCTTGGTTACCTGAGCGCACCCAACGACCCGCTGCTCCGCCGCTTGTTTGGCGACATCAACAACGACGGCACCGTCGACGGCCCCAATGATTTTGCTCAGTTCGGTGCAGTCTTCGGCACGACTGCCACCAGTGCGTTCGATTTCAACAACGACGGCACCATCGACGGCAGCACCGACTTCGCCCAGTTCGGAGCCCGCTTCGGGATCACACTGTAGCTCTCTCGATTTGGCAGTTGGTAGCCGCAGGCTTGAGCCTGCGGAATGACGCTGACTCCGCAGGCTCAAGCCTGCGGCTACCAGGTTCGTGCCCACTGCGAGCAGCGAACCTGCTATGTTGAGGTGGAAGCGAGAAGCTTGTCACCCCGGCCCAGTGATGCCGACATGGCTCCGTTTCGACGATTCGGGTTCACACTCATCGAGCTGCTGGTGGTGATCGCCATCATTGCGGTGCTGATCGGCTTGTTGCTGCCCGCGATTCAGAAGGTCCGCGAAGCTGCGAACAAGGCGAAGTGCGCCAACAATCTCAAGCAAATGGGGTTGGCAATGCACAGTTTTGAAAACCAATACGGCCAGTTCCCGCCCGGCCTCGGCGCCACCGGCGACCGCATGCGAC
This sequence comes from Limnoglobus sp., assembly GCA_041736785.1. GTDB lineage: Bacteria > Planctomycetota > Planctomycetia > Gemmatales > Gemmataceae > JBGSSZ01. The sequence continues at coordinate 1,331 of JBGSSZ010000101.1, read as the reverse complement.
CAGGGATGCCGAACTGGCACAAATGGACCGAACCGCGGAACCTGCGGTTCTGCAGTTGGCACACGCAACTACTGCCGTTCCTTGAACAGCAAGCACTGTACGACGGCATCCATCCGCGGTTGACGGCGACCACTTACCCCTTACTGAGAAGTAGTCCCGTCGCTCTATTCACTTGTCCTTCGGATCCAAAGTATCTGCAATTGGAATATGACAGATGGCCAATTACTACCTATCGCGGAGTGCGCGGGATAGACCGGCCCAACATGCAGAACACCGAGATGACCGGCGATCCGAATGCCGAAGGCATCTTGTTCTGGCGGTCGAATGTGAAACCGACGCAAGTGACCGATGGACTAGCCAACACGCTATTGATTGGAGAAATGGGACATACGACTTGGAGCGGGGGAAGCACAGGGTCATGGTACGCGGCAGTGAATGAAGACTTCGGGTTCAATACGTGCCCATGGCATGTGGTCGCGGGAACAGCCCTGACGCAATCAGTCTATCTCAGCACCCTGGGCGGAGGGCTAGGTGACTCTTGTCCGCTTCCCGCCGTTTATCGTGAGCCAATTCGACCTTCAAATCTATGTAACTTCGACAACTTCTGGAGCTATCACGCTGGAGGATGCAATTTTGCGTTTGCTGACGGTAGCATTCGATTTATCAAATACTCGGCTCATTCCATGATGCCTGCATTGGCGACTCGCGCGGGTGGCGACACTCCAGGCGAGTTGCCTTGACAGCATGTTTCAACCCTCAGTATTTGCGACCAGCAATACTCAAGCGAATGATGGCAGAGGCAACCCGGGTCGCCAAACAACGACGGCAGCACCGACTTCGCCCAAGTCGGAGCCCGCTTCGGGATCACGCTGCGACGACGTCCCGCAACGCCCGGGAAAAAAGAAGGACTTACGGCGTTTGCCGTAAGTCCTTGCAATTCAAAGTGCCGAAGAGAGGACTTGAACCTCCACACCCTTGCGAGTACTAGAACCTGAATCTAGCGCGTCTGCCAATTCCGCCACTTCGGCTCGTTCCGCAATGATAGGGACCGGCGAACCAACAGCAAGGTTCGCCGCATCCGCAAGCGTAAAACACCGGCAAGTCAGCCCATCACTTCAGGAGTTTGCTCACGGGCTCTTTGATCGCGGCCGCCCACTTCTGATAGCCCGCGTCGCTGAGATGCAGGTAGTCGGTACCCGTACGGCGAAGCTACTGATACGTGGTGACCGTTTCTGAATGATGATCAATTTCGGATGGGCAGCAGGGACGTGAGGTCGGCGGGTTTTTGGGCGAGGGCGTCGAGGGTGGTGGTGAGGTATCGCCAGGGTTCG
>JBGSSZ010000096.1:0-4525 GCA_041736785.1 Limnoglobus sp. | reverse complement strand
GGCACCTCGAAGCTCACGCCGCGCACGGCAGGATACTCGCCGTAGTACTTGGTCAGATCCTGCACAACAATCATCGCGCCGCCTCAGACACAATCACCGATGGGATATAGTCTGTCGCTACGGCGACAAGTGACAGGCGGTTCGACGTTACGCCGTGCAGGGGTCATGGCAGCAGCTTGATCTTGGCTTTCGGATACTTATTCAGCAGTCTCGAGTAGATCTCAGACTGCATCAGCGACTGTCGACAGTCTGCTTCGGAACGCAGGCGTTCTGAGCAGGTCTCACAAATCCGGATCGGCAACTTCAGGTTGAGGATTCTCCCGTCAACCGTGGTGTGCTGGTCACGCCCGAATGCAAACCAACCGAACAAACCGACATTGGCGAACAACCCGGCAGCAGATTTCGTCTTCTGTGTCGCCAGTGTCGTGGTTTCGCACTCGACGACGGTTTCGCGAGTGTGAGTCGTCGGAGTATGGCACTGGCAGCAGTCTTTCTCCAGCGGCAGGGCCTTTTGATGAATGAGACTCTCAATTTCAAAATCCGCGGAGACGCTCTCTTCTCCGGCACTGGCTTTCTAGCGAACCAGCGAAGGAACTTCCACAACGCTTCCACAGGAACACGCCAATCGTGAACCAGCCTGGGTTGCAGTCACCTGTTGCACGGTGCCGCACGTACATTTGACAGGGTAGGTCGTCGCCAAGCGAAACTTCCGTCTGATGGACGCAGTATCGCGATGACGTTAAGAAATGTCTAGTGTTCGATTTCTTGAGAGTTGCATGCTACTGCTTTCCGTCACTGACCTGGCCCGCGGGTACGATGCGACGCCGCTCTTCGAGGGAGTCTCGTTCGAGATCCACTCTGGGGACCGCATCGGGCTCGTCGGGCCGAACGGGGCGGGCAAGACCACGCTGCTGCGTTGCATCTGCGGCGCCGATGAGCCGGAGCAGGGAACTTCGAAGCTCCATGCCGGCGCCCGGCTCGGCGTGCTGCAGCAGGTCGCGGAGTTCGCAGCGGGCCGCACGCTGTTCCAGGAAGCCAAGAGCGCGTTCGACGAACTGCTCGCGGCCCAGAAAGAATTTGAAGACGTCGCCCATCAGCTTGCCGACGCCAGCGAGGAGAATCGCAAGCAACTTTCGGCGAAGTACGAGCGGCTGCACGAGCAACTTCAATCGCAAAGTGCGTATCAACTCGATCACCGCGTCGCTGAGGTGCTGGGCGGGCTCGGCTTCAAGGACGAAGACTATCCCCGCGACATCGTCACTTTCAGCGGCGGGCAGCAGCGGCGGGTGCTGCTCGCCAAGCTGCTGCTGAGTGCGCCCGATGTGATGCTGCTCGATGAGCCGAGCAACCACCTGGATATCGCCACGACGCAGTGGCTCGAAGATTATCTCGCCCGGCAGCCGCAGGGGATGCTGGTGGTCAGCCACGACCGCTACTTCCTCGACAAGGTGGCCAACCGCACCCTGGAACTGCACGCCCGTCAGGTCACTGCGTACGTCGGCAACTACACACACTACGTGCGGCAGCGCGACGAACGCTACGAACGCATGCTCAAGGAATGGGAGGCACAGCGCGAGTTCATCGAGAAGCAGGAGGAGTACATCCGCCGCAATCACTACGGGCAGCAGGCCAAGCAGGCTCAGAGTCGCGTGAAAGTGCTCGACCGGCTCGACCGCTTCGACAAACCCACCAAAGTCAGCGGGCCGAGCATCCGCTTCGGCGAAGTGATGCGGGCCGGCGATGTGGTGTTCCACGCCTACGATCTCAAGAAATCCTACGGCGACCTGCTCCTGTTCGAGAACCTCAGCTTCGACATCCAACGCGGCAAACGCGTCGGCATCCTCGGTCCCAACGGCGCCGGCAAGACCACGCTCCTCCGCATCCTCCTCGGCGACGAAGACCCGACCAGCGGCAAGATTCAGCGAGGCCACCTCACGCAAATCGGCTACCTCGATCAGCACCTCAGCCAAATTGATCTCAACAAGACCGTGCTCCGTGCCATCTGGCCCGACGACGATGCCACGCTCACCGAGCAGAAGATGCGCGACCTGCTCGGCAGCTTCGGCCTGCAGGGGCCGATCGTCGAGCAGGAGGTGAAGACCCTCTCCGGCGGCGAGCGAAGCCGGGCCGCACTCGCACGGCTCACCGTCGAAGGTGCGAATGTCCTCGTCCTCGACGAACCGACCAACCACCTCGATCTCTGGGCCTGCGATTCGCTCGAAGAGGCTCTCAAGAATTTCAACGGCACTGTGCTCGTGGTCAGCCACGACCGCTACTTCCTCAACCGCGTCTGCGATCTGCTCATCATCATCGAGCCGGGTCACGCGGAGGTCGTGTACGGCAATTACGAACTCTATCTCTCACTCTGCAAAACCCGCGGCGAGCGGGTCGTGGCCGCGGAGATCGACGACGGGCCGTACATCAACGCACCGGTGAAAGAGAAACGCAAGCGGAAGTATAAGTTCCGCACAGCAGAGGCGATCGAAGCGGATATTCATGCGACTGAAGCGCGGATCACGGAACTTGAGGTGGAGCTTCAGGACGTGGAACTTTACAAGGACCCCGTAGCACTGAAGGCGACGATGAAGGATTTGGAAGATCTGAACGCTTCGCTGCCGAAGCTTTACGAGCACTGGGACGAAGCGAACGAATTGAACGGGTAGCCGCAGGCTTCAGCCTGCGAAATCGTAACAGGCCCCTGTGCGCAGGCTGAAGCCTGCGGCTATCATCGCTTTTTTGGTGTGAGCTTCAGAGTTGGCTTGGTCGTTTTGACCTCGCCACGGGGCATGGGCACATCGCGTGCGAGATTGTTGCCCACGCAGTGGCGGTTGATGGCGGCGAGGAAGCGGTCGCCGTAGTCGCGGAGTTTCTTGTCGCCGACGCCGCTGACGCGCCGCATGGCTTCGAGCGTTCCGGGCCGCCCGCGGGCAAACTCCACCAGCACATTGTCCGTGAACACGACATACGGAGGCACCTTGTCCTCGCTGGCGATCTCCTTGCGGAGTGCTCTCAGGATCTCGAAGAGCGGCACATCCATTCCCGCGGGCCATTCCACCGCGGTTTTCTTCCCCTTGCGAGCCTCCGGAGCCTTCAGGCGGATCAGCCGGGCGGAGCGCTGGCCCTTCATCACCTCCCACGAGCGGGCGTTGAGCCTCAGAACCGGATACTCGCCGTCCTGCACGAGCGACCCCTGCCCGAGCAACTGGTGAATGAAGTCACGAAGTTCGCCGGGCGTGTGCTCCCGCAGCAGTCCCCAGGTGCTGAGTTTGTCGTGTCCGCGATCGACCACGTTTTTGGCCGTGCTGCCGCGGAGGACATCCACGACGTGATTGACGCCGAATCGCTCCTCGACGCGGGCCACGCAGGAGAGAATTTTCTTGGCGATCAGGTCGGCATCGGGCACCTCGTCGGTGTCGCCGAGGCAGATGTCGCAGGCGGCGCAGTTTTCAGCAGCGTAGTCCTGCCCGAAATAGTTGACGATCGCCTTGTGCCGGCAGGTGACACCGCGGCAAAAGCGGGACATCTCCTCAATCTGTGAGAGAATCGCAGCGGTGATCGCCGGTTCGACGTGTTTCTCCTCGTTCGACTTGGTCACGATACTCTTGAGTGACGCCACGTCGCCGCCGCTGTAGAGCAGGATGCACTCCGCCGCGAGCCCGTCGCGCCCGGCCCGGCCCGTCTCCTGCTGATAGTGCTCGATCGACTTGGGCATCGCTGCGTGCATGACGAACCGCACATTGGATCGGTCGATCCCCATGCCAAACGCGATCGTCGCCACCACCACGTCCGCGGACTCATTGATGAAATCGTTCTGGGCTCTCTTGCGCTCCTCGGGGCTCATTCCCGCGTGATACGGCACGGCTTTGTAGCCCTGCTTGCTGAGCATCAGTGCGAGGTTATCCACATCCTTGCGGCGGAGGCAGTAGATGATGCCGCCTTCATTCCTGTTGCGGTCAAGCACTTCGCGGACCTGGGTAACGAGATCGACCTGCGGGAAGACGCGAAACGTCAGGTTGGGCCGGTCGAAATTCCCCACGAGGCAGTGAGGGTTTTTCAGTGCGAGTTGGGCGACGATGTCTGTCTGGACTTTCTTCGTCGCGGTGGCGGTGTAGGCGTGCACCGCGGCTCCGGGGAAAAACTCGCGTAGTCGCGTAAGTTGACGATACTCCGGGCGAAAGTCGTGCCCCCAGTGGCTGACACAGTGGGCTTCATCGACGGCGACGGTGTGGACCTTGGCAGCGCGGAACAGGCTGGCCACGTCGGTATTGATCAGGCGTTCGGGCGAGGTGAAAGCGAGTCGCACTTCCCCGGAGCGGATGCCGTCCTCGGCGATGTATCGTTGGGTGCTGTCGTTGGAGCTGTCGAGCCGGACCGCGGGGACGCCCATGCGGGTGAGGGCGTCGACCTGATCCTTCATGAGCGCGATCAAGGGCGAGATGACGACTGTGAGCCCGCCGCGGACGATGGCCGGAAGCTGGTAGCAGAGCGACTTCCCGCCGCCGGTGGGGAGCACGACGAGCGAATC
>JBGSSZ010000090.1:0-4661 GCA_041736785.1 Limnoglobus sp. | reverse complement strand
ATTGCACCGCCGGTGGCTCCCGCGGAACCGCCGGTCATGGTCATGCCGGAGATGTTGACACTGAGTTGCTCGGCGGCGTTGAGCAGTGTCAGCAGTCGTGAGTTGCCGTTGCCTTGCAGCGTCAGCAGCCCCGAACCGGGTCCGACGATCGAGAGCGAATCGGTCACGAGGACATCGCCATCGGAGAAGGTGATGGTGTTGGCAGTGTTGAAGGAGGAGTCGAAGCGGATCGTGTTGGACCCGCTGGCGGCATTGGAGTCGGTGATCGCCTGCCGCAGCGTGCCGAGGCCGGTGTCGGCCGGGTTGGTGACGATGTAATCCCGTGCGACAAAGAATGCACCAACGGTGGTCTCGGGCACGGACAGTCCGCTGCCGGCGAGGAAGACTTCATTGGCCTGCACCAGGACTTCGTAGAGGCCATTGGTCTCCACGGTCCAGCCGCCGACCGGGGCATTGATCTGATATGTCGCCACGAGGGAGGGGCTGTTGACCATCGGCGCGGCGCTGATGAACTTGGCCAACACGTCGAATCCTGTCGTGAAGTTAATCACGCGCACGTCGGTGTTGCCGAGCGAGCCGACGTCGAGGTTGGTGTCGCCGTTGTAAATGACAGTGAAAGTATAGGGGTTGAGGCTTGCGAAGTTGGCTTCGCTGACGGTGACGTAGGGATTGGCGGTCGCGCTCGGAGCACCAGGCATGCGCTCGAAGCTGCCGATGTCGGGCATGCCCGACGGTTCCTCGCGGGGGAAGCCTGCGCCGCGGGCGTCGGTGAGGAGCAGACCGGGATTGCTGCCGGCATTGATGAGCGGAGAGCCGGCCAGAATTTCGACCGTCTTGCCGATCGACGTCTGACCCGTCGGGCCTTGCACTGCGCCGCCGTAATCATCAAGCGTGCCCAGTACCAGATTCAGTCCGTAGTCGAGGTTGGTGCCCGGCGTCGGCATGCTGGAAGTGGTCAGCACCGGGGTATGTCCCGCACTGGACCCGATCGCATTGTTGTCGGCGATGAGTGTCGCGCCGACGTTCATTGAGAGATCCAGGAACTCGCCGCCCGCAGAATGGGTGTTACCCGAGACGACCGTGCTGATCAACGTCAGCGTCGCGGCCGTGTTCATGGCGATCCCGCCCGCTGCCGCTCCCGGCGTCGAGGTGCCCGACTTCGCGACGTTGCCAACAATCGTGCTGTTGCGGATGGTGGTTGTGCTGGTGGCCGGGTCCTGGGCATTGAAGTGAATGCCGCCGGCACCGGTCGCCGAGGTGTTCTGGGCAAAAGTCGAATTCTCGATGAGAATGTTGCCCACCTTGCCATTGGTGTGGATCGCACCGCCGTTGTTGTTGCTGGTGTTGCCGTAGAACGAGCTGTCGCTGATGGTAATGGCGGAGGGGGTGAAGGTATGCATGCCTCCGCCCGCGTTCCCGGCCGTGTTCGAGTCCACGGTCGTGTTCGTGATCGTGACGGTGGCCGCGGCGTTGCTGCCCGCGTAGATCCCGCCGGCGAGCACACCCGCGGAGTTGCCCGTGACGCGGGAATTGCTGATCGACAGGGTGTAGGCACCGTTGTTGGAGATCGCGCCGCCGCGGCCCGTGAAACTGCCGTTGGCGATCGCCTTGTTGCCAATGAAGAGCGAGTTGGTTGCGGTCAGCTTATTGCCATTATTGAAGATCGCTCCGCCGCCACTGTTGGACAGATTGTCCTGGAACACAGTGTTGTCGATCGTCAGCGGTGAATTTCCAGTCCCCGTGAGGCGAACGGCTCCACCGCCGAAGGTGCTGCTGCTCAGCTTGTTGGCGACCAGTGCCGTATTGCCGATGAGTGAGGAATCGGTGATGAGCACGCTGCTGGATGAGGCGAAAATCGCGCCACCTTCGTGGCCGGATGTGTTGTTTTGCAGTGTGGACTTGCTGATCTCCAGCTTGGACGTGGCGTTGAGCCAGAACGCTCCGCCGCCAAAGTTCGAGGCTGTGAACGCTCCGAGAGAGACGTTGTTCAGAATGGTCGATCCGGCGACGTTGATGGTGCTGCCGCTCGAGTAGAGCAGCCCGCCGCCGTTGTTGGCGGTATTCCCTTCGAGGATGGAGTTGTTGATGTTCAGAGTGGAGTTGGTCGTGATGCGGAAGCCACCGCCGCCGCCGCCCACGATTGGGTCCGCCTGCGGGAACGTCGACATGTTGTTCGCAATCGTGCTGTTGTCGATGGTGAGTGTGCCGGAACTCGTGATCCGGACGGCACCCCCCTGATCGGCAACGCTGTCAGTGATCCTGCCGTTGCTGAATGTGACCATCTCATCGCTGACAGTCAGGGCACCACCGATCGCCGAGGCGCCGGCGTTGCCGAAGCTGAGATTGAGCTTGTCGAGGACGATCACGGTGGCATTCGGAGCGGATCGCGTATCGAGGACTGTGAAGCTCCCGCCGCCGTTGATCGTGACGAGGTTGGTGTTGAAGGCATCCACGGTGCCGGTGATCGTCGTTGCGTCGGAGAGTGCCGGCAATGCGGACATCAGCGCAATCGTCTGATCGATCGAGAACTGCGTTGCGTCGAAGATGATGTTGTCCGGACCCGGATTGGCATTGGCGTTGACGATGGCCTGACGCAGCGTGCCAGTGCCGTTGTCAGAACCGTCAAGATTGGCGACGGGCCCGGGCGTGACCGCATCATCGAAGGGGTTCAGCACGGTGAATGTAGAAGGCGTGATTCGGTCTTCGAGATTCAGTACGGAAAGAAGTAGGCGGCGAGCGGTCTTACGCGACATCAGGAGGCTCCAGAGAGATGTCGCTCGTTATAGGACCTCACAACCGTTATAAAACGAACCTGTTACAATGCTGAAACAACACACGCAAAATCTCATGGTGTATTCATTTTTGTGAAGTAGTCCGTGTCATCTCTGTCTCATGTTGCCCGGCATGTTGGGGCACAGTGATGATCAATGACTGTCAATCGTGCGGAGTTTAGAGCATCGTGGGCATACTCAGAGATTACCACGCTCCCTGCACGCCGAAGGTGATGCCGTTGATGTAGAGCGTGGAGGAGTTGAACTGCGGCTGCGGTCTCGGCTGGCCGGAGAAGGGCACATTGGGCGCATTGGGCACGAAGGTGAGATCGACCACGCGGTCGATGCTGTCACCGGGGCGGAGGACGTTGGTCCAAGCGATGAAGTTGTAGCCGAAGAAGACCTTCACGTTGGGCCGCACCTGATAGCCGATGGCGAGTGTGGCTTCGGGGACGACGCTGAATTGGTCGTTGTCGAAGTTGCCGAGGTTGGGCCCGACGGCGAGGAGCCCGCCAGTGAAGAACTGTGTGGGCTGCCCGGGGGCAGTGCGAGACTGCACGCCGTCGATGCTGAGGCTCTGGCTGGTGACACCGAGGGCGACGGAGCCGCGGGCTTCGAGGCTGATGCTGCCAAACTGCCAGCCGCGGAGTCCGCCGACCTGCCCGCCGTGGAAGTTGTTTTTGACGCGGAACTGATCGCGCACGCCGATGCGGGTGCCGACGGGATCGGGTGCATTGACTCCGGCGGTGATGAATTCGGTGATTGTCAGCGTCTCCTGCAGATTCAGATGGCGATAGCCGACGAACCATTCTCCCTGCCCGTGGCAGCGGCGGTAGTTCACATCCGCACCCCAGAGAAAGCTGGTCTGCTCGACTTGGAGCGAACCGGTGCTGAGGCCGGGGAACGCGACGAGTTCGGCGAACTCACTGCCGAAGTTGGGCGCAAAGAACGGCCGGGCGATCGTGGGAAACTGATCGCTGCCGATGGTCTGCGTGGTGTTGACGCTGCCGAGGACGAAGACGGAGGCGTCGAGCCCGCATTCGTGGCAGTCGTCGAGCCAGGTACCGGCCCGAAGCCGGAAGCCAGAACGCTGTGTCTGGCCAAACGGACCTGGCCCGATGAGGGCCGTGGTGCCGGGGTCACCGATGTAGCCGAAGCGCGCACCCTCGGCCGTCGTGGCGAGCGTCGGGATGCTGCCGTTGTTCACCCACCAGAGCAGGTACTCGGCACTGACGAAGGAATTCGGAATGATCGCGGGCTCCGCGAGAATCGCCGACTCGTCGCCAGTCAGCGGCTTGCTGAGTGCGTCGAGGAAGTGATAGTCACGCGACAGGTGCAGTGCGGGCGAGCCGTAGGTGTGATGCCGCATCGGTGCGTCAGCCACGACCGTCGCGGCGGGCAGCGCTGTCAGCGTCGGACCCTGGTTGTACGCACCCCAGACTGCGGTGGAGTCGTTGTTCATGACCGGTGCCACGCTCAGCGTCTTCGACGGGGCATGGACACTGAGTGGTGCGGACTTTGCTGTTGCCTTCGGCATCTCCATCGGCATCGGAGCTGCTTCGGGCAACTTGACCTGGGGTTTCGCCGGCGATGGAGCCACTTCGGGAAGCTTCATCTGGGGCTTTGCAGGCAGCGGGGCCACTTCGGGAACCTTCGGCAACGGTCGCACGGGCGGCGGTGCCGTCTCCGGCAACACCGTCGGCGGCGGGTCCACCGTCGGAATCGGAATCTGCAGCGAAGCCTGCACCAATTCGGGCTCGGGCAGGGGTGACATCACCTGCGGCGGCGCCATGTCGGTGGTCGTCGTCTCGAGGACTCGCGGCGCAGTGGGTACGAGCGTCGGCTTCCAGATCGGATCGCTCGCCAGCACAGGCCCGGTCGCGGTGTGGG
>JBGSSZ010000028.1:0-6922 GCA_041736785.1 Limnoglobus sp. | reverse complement strand
GCCGCCATCGCCAGGCAACAGCGACAGAACCTGGCGGCGTGGTATCGCGAACAGTCGCGCCGCGGCAGCGTCCTGCTCGACACGGCCCACTACGATCCTGCGGCTGCTCTGCGATTGCTCCAGGAGCCGGAGCTTCTGCCGCAGTCAGGCCCGGTGCTGCAATCGATCACTCTGATGCAGCCCCGCGGCAAGCCGTTGACCTATGAATCGATTCGCAAAAGCGATCTCGTGGAGCAGGCCGCGCGCGAATGGTCGGCCACCTCGTGGCGGCTCACAGGATTGCCGCAAATGCAAGCACTCTTGCCCGTGCTGGGTCGCACGGTTGGCTGCTGGCCACGCTGGCCCTAAACTACGCTCAAGAACTCTGAGCCCGTATCCATGCACATTCGTGATATTTTCGACTCGCACGCCACGACGTTCAGCTTCGAGTTTTTTCCGCCAAAGACCGATGCCGCCAGCGAGGAACTGTTTCGCACGATCGCCGCACTGCAGGTGCTGCATCCGTCGTTTGTCAGCGTGACCTACGGTGCAGGCGGCGGCACCCGCGAGCGCACTCACGACCTCGTCGTCCGCATCCAGAAGGAAACGAAACTCACCGCCGTCAGCCACCTGACCTGCGTCTGCCATTCACTTGAAGAGATGACGCAGATTCTCGATCGCTACTCTGCGGCAGGTATCGAGAATGTGCTCGCGCTCAGCGGTGATGTGCCCAAAGCACTCGGCAATTACGACCGCAAAAAAGATGCGTTCTGCTACGCGGAGGACCTGGTCAAGTTCGTGCGATCGCGATCGACCCAGGACCCGCGCGGGTTCGGCATCGCGGTCGCGGGCTTTCCGGAAGGCCACCCCGGCACGCCCAACCGCCTGCAGGAAATGGACTTTCTCAAGCGCAAAGTCGACGCCGGGGCCGACTACATCTGCACGCAGCTCTTCTTCGACAATCGCGATTTCTACGACTTCCGCGAGCGCTGCGACCTCGCCGGGATCAAGGTGCCGATCATCGCGGGAGTGATGCCAGTCGCCTCGGTGAGCAGCATGATCCGCATGGCCGAGCTCGCCCTCGGTGCCCACATCCCGGCGAAGCTGCTGCGGGCGGTGAACCGAGCCGCGGACGATCACGCCGTCGCCCGCATTGGTACCCACTGGGCGACTGAGCAGTGCCGCGACCTGCTCGACAACCAGGTTCGTGGCATCCACTTCTACACACTCAACAAGTCGGATGCAACGCGACAGATCTACGACAACCTCGGCGTGAAAGACTCGGACGCCCTGCGCGGTTCGTGAGTGTCTGCCGCACGACGGCCAGCTTATCCGACCAGTCAAAGTCGCGTCGCAGTCGCCGCTGCCCGGCCCTGCCGTACTGCTCGCGAAGATCGCCGCTGCGAATCAGAGTCTCCAGTTGCCCGGCGAGTTGCTCGATGCTGCCGCACTCGGCGAGCAAGCCGTCGCGACCGTGCCGAATGATCTCACCCGGCCCGCCTGCACGATACGCGACATTCGGCACATTGTTGGCCCAGGCTTCCAGCAGCACCAGGCCAAATGAATCGCTGCGGCTCGGCAGCGCGAAGATGTCGATGCCCGCAAAGAAATCCCGCTTGTCGCAGTCACTCAATGGACCATGCACGATCACGTTGTCCTTCACCGTGACGTGATCGTAGAACGATCGGAAATTCGGCATCGACGATCCAGCCAGCACCAGCCGCACTTTGACGCCGCGCTGCCAGAGTCGTTCGCACGCCCGCAGCAAATCAACGCTGCCCTTTTCCACACTGAGGTTGGCCAAGTGGCCAATCACCACTTCGTCATCAGCGATGTGATGCCGCATCCGGAAGCCATCACGATCGCCACCTGTGCACTCTGCGGCATCGACGCCGAGCCCTTGCAGGATCACGCGATCGTGCGGCACGCCAAGCTCGAGCACAGCGTTGCGTTCGAGATTCGTCTGCACAAACACCGCGTCGGCGTCCCGAAGTAGCCACGCCAGCGCGGGCTGTGTGTACTGTCGTCGCGTCCGCTCATCGCCGAGGTGCAGAAACGGCGTGAGCAGGAACGGCACGTTCCGCCGACGGGACAGCCGCCGGGCACAGAGGATCGGCCACGCATAGGGGAACGCGGTGGCGTGAACTGCGTCGAGCGGACCGTCGTATTGACCCGCATCGTGCCACATCGCCAGCGAGATCGGATTGCACGGCAACACAAATGACCGCAGCCGTGGCGAGGGAAGCATGGTCAATGCTTTGAGCACATAGCGGCGCAGTGGGAACGTCAGCGGCTGATAGCGACGGATTCCTGGAGCACTCCGTGCATTGTTTGCAGTCGATGTGGTCCAGAATTCCTCCAACTGGATCGCGGTTGTGGTCCAGACATCGACACTGTCGCCGTGTGCGCGGAGATCATTCGTCAGCCGTTCGGCGTAGGCTTCGGCACCGCCGCGAGCCGGGGGATAGCGATGAACGAATTGGGCCACGTGCATGACGGGGGTTCCGCAGGTCCGCCAATCCTATACGATTCACTGCGGCGCTGAAAAGGCCGGCCAGGCATGGCGGGCTCAGCACCAGACCTACTTTGCGAGACATGATGATCCGGATTTCGAAGTTGGCCGACTCGGTCCCGCCTTCCGCCACACTCGCCGCCGGGGCGAAAGCCCGCGAGTTGCGGACTCGCGGCGTACATGTCTACGACTTCAGCCTCGGCGAGCCCGACTTCAACACCCCCGCGCACATCTGCGAGGCGGCGTACACGGCCATGAACGCCGGGCAGACTCATTACACCCCCGCTGGCGGCACGGCCGAACTCAAAAACGCCATCGTCGCCTGGTATGGCCGGACCTACGACTTCGAGTGCACTGCGGACAATGTCATCATCTCGAATGGTGCCAAGCATTCGATCCACAACGCACTCGCCGTCACCGTCGGCCCAGGCGATGAGGTGATCATCCCGACGCCGTATTGGGTCAGCTACAGCGATCTGGTCAGCATGGTGGGTGCCACGCCGGTGCTGGTGGATGCACCGATGAGTGCCGGTTTCCGCATGACAGCCGAGCAATTGGCGGCCGCCATCACGCCTCGCACGCGGATGCTGATGCTGAATTCACCCAACAACCCGACCGGAGCCGTCTACTCCAGGGCGGAACTCGAAGCGATCATCGAGGTGGTGAAGCCGCACCCCCAGATGGCGATCCTGAGCGACGAAATCTACGAGCAACTCACCTACGGCAACGTGCAACCCACGTGTCTGGTGACACTGGCACCGTGGCTGCGCGACCGCACGCTGACGATCTCCGGCGCGAGCAAAAGCTACGCCATGACGGGCTGGCGGATCGGCTGGGCAATCGGTCCCGCTGCTGTGATCCGGGCGATGGACAACGTCCAGAGCCAGGAAACCAGCTGTCCGTCGAGCGTCAGCCAGGCCGCGATGATCGTCGCGCTGAATTCACCGGAGAGTGCGAAGTGCATCACCGCGATGCGGCACGAGTTCGCAGCCCGACGCGAGATTGTGATCGGGCGGCTGCAGGCCATACCCGGCATCAAGTTCGCCCCGCCGGACGGCGCGTTCTACGCGTTCTTTGATGTCAGCGCCTATTTCGGCAAGTCCTTCCAAGGCGTGACGGTGACCGACTCGACGAGCTTCTGCACCGCGCTTCTGGAGCAGGCTCATGTCAATCTGGTGCCGGGAGCCGCGTTTGGAGCCGAGGGCTTCGTGCGAATGTCGTTCGCCTGCAACCGTGAGACTATCACCGGCGGACTGGACAATCTGAGTGCATGGCTGAAAGCGGCAACCTCGTAGAATATTCTCACAATCCCGAGACCCCGGCATGCCTTCCCCCGCCACGCCGCCCCCCGCTACACCGACACCCCCTGCCGCCTCCAAACGCAACGCTCCCATCATGCCCGGCGGTTGGATCGTCGTCATCGGTATCGGGCTCATCCTGATCGGTTTGCTGTTCTTTGAGAGCGGCAAACGCGTCATCACCTACACCGACTTCGAAACGCTCTACGAAGGTGGCCATCTCAAGACACTGCGATTCGTCGGCAATGACCGGGCTGAGGGCGAAACCCGCGATCATGAGAGCGAACTTGCCAAGAAGTTGAAACTGAACGGCGGTCACTTCACGGTCAACCTGCCGCAGGCGGATAATCAGTATCCGCTGATCGACCGTGTGAAAGCCTCGGACGCGAAGAGCAAGCCGAAGGATGCCGAGAGCGTGGTGATCAACCGCGACGCGGAGCAGATGGCGTATCTGGGGCCGCTGCTCTGGATCGTGTTGCCGTTTCTGTTGTTTGCGTTGTTCTTCATCTTTTATCTGATGCCGCGACTGCGTGAGCCGGGCGGTGGCGGCTTTCTGAATAGCTACGTCCGCAGCCCGGCGCGGCGCTACGAGAAAGGCAAAAGCCGCCAGACGTTTGATGATGTTGCGGGCATGGACGCTGCCAAGCGTGAACTCACCGAAGTCGTCGATTTCCTCAAGGATCCCAGCAAGTTTACCCGGCTTGGGGCTCAGGTGCCGAAGGGCGTGCTGCTCGTCGGCCCGCCGGGCACGGGGAAAACTCTGCTGGCAAAAGCCGTGGCGGGCGAAGCCAACGTGCCCTTCTTCGCAATCAACGGCAGCGAGTTCATTCAGATGTTTGTCGGCGTCGGTGCGTCGCGCGTGCGCGACCTGTTCAAGACCGCAAAGGAGAACGCTCCGTGCGTGATCTTCGTTGACGAGATTGATGCAGTGGGCCGCATGCGCGGTGCCGGTGTCGGCGGCGGGTCCGACGAACGCGAGCAGACCCTCAATCAAATCCTCAGCGAAATGGACGGCTTCACCGCAACGCAGACGGTGATCGTGCTGGCAGCCACCAATCGCCCCGACGTGCTGGACGCCGCACTTCTGAGACCGGGCCGATTCGATCGGCACATCACCGTGGACAAACCCACCTGGCAAGGTCGACTCGCCATCCTCAAGGTCCACACACGCAACAAACCGCTGGCTGACGACCTCGATCTCGAACGCGTGGCCCGGTCCATGATCGGCATGAGCGGCGCCGACCTGCGCAACCTCGCCAACGAAGCCGCCCTCTGCGCCACCCGTGCCGGCAAGGACAAAATCGAGCAGGCCGACTTCGATCAGGCCTCGGACCGCGTCCGGCTCGGTGCCAAAAGTGAAGAGACTTTCAACGACCAGGTCAAGAACCGCACCGCGTATCACGAAGCCGGGCACGCCCTCTGTGCGTGGCTGGAGCCCAAAGCCGATCCGATCGATCGGGTCTCGATCATCCCCCGTGGCCGCAGCGGTGGCGTGACGCTCTTCACGCCCAGCGAGGACCGCGTCGATTATTCCGCAAGTGAACTGGTGGCGATGCTTGTGACTGCGATGGGTGGTCGTGCTGCCGACAAGCTCGTCTTCGGCGAAGCAATGAGTGGTGCCATTCAGGATCTCAAGCAGGCGACGCGCATCGCCAGGCTGATGGTGACGCAATACGGCATGAGCCCGCGACTGGGCCCGGTCAGCTACCGTGCCGGCGAGGAGCATGTCTTTCTGGGCAAGGAGATCCACGAAAGCCGCGACTTCAGCGAAGGCACGGCCCGGATCATCGATGAAGAGATTCAGAAGATTCTCTACGATGCGGAAGCGAAGTCGATGGAGCTTCTGAGTGGGAACCGCGACAAGCTGGACCGCCTGGCCGCCGCGCTGCTGGTGCAGGAGGAGTTGGACAAGGACTCTGTGGATCGTATCTTCCGCGGCTTGCCCGATCCGCCGCCTGTGCCCATGCCCGTACCGACTGTCCCGCCCGAACCAGAGAATGATCCGCAGCCCGCACTGCCGCCGAAGCTGGCGTTCGGTGGCGTTTGATAGCTTTGACGGAACCCGTCCGCAGCGTGAGTAAGGCAGTGAATTGGTTGCCTTGCTTGCTGGTGACTACAAATCTCAATCTGCTCGATCACCGTCGACATGCACGCGAAGCGGTTGCACATGGTTGATGCAACGAAGAAAGAATGATCGTCACTGCCCGATTCCACCGTTCGATGCTGCCCCAGTTGGAAGAGTGGATTCGTTCGCAACCAGGCCAGGACCCCGAGCGTCACCAGCTGGCCAAAGACTATCTCTCAACGTGGCGTCAACTACTGATCGAAACGGAAGGCAGTATTCCAGAGGCATGCTTGGTCAGCGGTTTGTCACCCACAAGCTATCAGTGACAGTTCCAGAAAGGCTGGTGGTTCACCTATTCCATAAGGGACCAACGCCGATGATTCCGCGTCAATGAGCGTTGGATCACTATTTTAGCGTGCGAAGCGAGTGAGCAACCACCCCCGCCGCCTAAAGCCGGTCAATGAGCTCCTGCATATCCACGGAGTCATCCAGTGTGGCGATCCGCCGACGAAGCTCTTCGGCGTAGGCTTCGGTGTAGCGGCCATCAATGATCGTGGGGTCACCGTGTTTCCACTGTGCCGGCTTTTTCAAATCCTGTTGGAGTGCGTGGAGGATCGCTTCCTTCTCTGCCTGCGGAGATGCAAGGACTTGCTCGAGGATCGGGGTTGTGGTCATAATAGCCTCCACCAGCAGTCTAGCCGACGCCTACTCGAACACAAACATCGACTTGTCCTCCCCAGCTTCAGCGATTCGGCGAGCGAGACTCCACTTTCTTTCCTGCATGTCCGCCATGCGGGATTGCGCGTCGCCGGTGCCGGAGGCCAACTGTGTCGTTACAAAACCAGTGTCATATGTCGTCACTGAGGTGGAAGGACTGCCGCGGTCGCGGATGGCCAGGGCAATCGCTTACATGCCGTCCTTCGCGGGCGGTAGTGTCCGTCAAGATGCGCACATTGTTTTGCTCCGAGCATCGGAATCTCCAACACGGCGGGGTTCCCCGCCGCGCGGCGAGCTACGCGCTCACCAACACCATCTCCCGCTCTGATGAACGGGCCATGTCCAAGTACC
>JBGSSZ010000704.1:0-3507 GCA_041736785.1 Limnoglobus sp. | reverse complement strand
GCCGACGCCGATCCGAAGTGAAATCCTGACCCCAACCCAAGTTTTCCATCGCGGAGACCACCGACAACGTGTAGACTTCATCCCAACAGCGCTTCACTTTCCCCCGCCCCCGCGCTGCACTATCCCTCCGCCGCCAGCACCGGTAATCCGCGAATGTCCATGATGGTCAAGCTGAAGGACAAGCTCGGCTCGAAAATGACGGAACATCACAACGTGGCCGAAACCTTTCTAAACCGACTTCATGGGTGAACGGATGCCGCGAATCAAGAAGAAATCCGACTTCCCACAGAAGATCTGTGTGACGTGTGGCAAACCCTACACTTGGCGAAAGAAATGGGCCCGCGAGTGGCCGCAGGTGAAGTATTGTTCCGATAAGTGCCGACGCAAACCTGATGACACGCTGGCTCGCTGTGATACCTGAGCGAATGAGGATGAGTCACCTACCAGGGGCTGCCCGAGAAGTCGTCAGGAACAAATCGTTACACTCCGATTCCAAAACTCCACCGACGACCAGGCACCGCCAACCCGGGCTGCGTCGAACAACTTCCTCGGCCCGGATGTCGATCTGCCGCCAACCAATGTCGATTAGGAACCGGATGGACGTCCCGTAAACGACGGATCCAACGCCAGCCCAGAGTATTGCCCCCTGGCACATCGGGCAGGGCTCGGCCGTCGTGTAGAGGACGAGCCTGGAACAATCAATGGTTGAGCCGTTGGCGATCAGCCGGTTGATGGCGTCGATCTCCCCGTGCCAGGTGGGATTCTCGTCTGATCGGTTCCAGCCCTCGGCGATTACTCCACCCGTAACGCGGTCGACGATGACCGCAGCGAACGGCCGCTCAGGCACGTGGGCTGCCAAGGCGATGGCTTGTCGCATGTAGCGTTCGTGATTCAATTCAATCATCGGCGGACCTCAGTCAAAGACATCAAGACCATCCATAACACTAGCAAACCGCGCAGGCTCCAGGCGGCCGTGCGCACCCAATTGGTGGAAACCAAACGCCAGTGTACGCCCGAATCGAATGCCATCGATAAGCGATTGTGACAGGGAACCTGTACGAACTGTGTCGAGATCCAGACGACCGCGAGGAGGGCCATACCCACGAGAGCATGAATGAATGAGACACCCGTCGGTCGGATCCAGAGGAGCAAAAATCCGGTGCCTAGCTCGATGAGCATAGGTGGCCCGACGACCCATCCGGTTCGGCGTGTGTGCGACTGTTCGTACACCACAGACTGCGCCCGCCCAACATGGGCCATGAGCGGATAATGAACGACTTGCACGAACCAGATCACACCAACCATGAACAGTGTGGTGACGACCTGGAGCAGCATGACGAGACGCGCGATCGAGTCATTCATCGGTCTTTGATCCCGTTCGTTCGCTGGCAGTCACTGGGATCGCCTGAAGTAAACGGAGAGTCGTTTCGTGCCGGTAATCGAACATTCGAGTCAACTTCCTGCGGATCATCCCGTCGAGCAATCGTCGACCGATCATTCCGAACGGGGGCAGGTATTCTACTTCGTCTCGAAGAACTGTTCCTCCCGCCCCGTCGGCCTGAAAAATGTGTTTGTGAGACCAATAGTCGAACGGGCCGGCTTCCTGTAGGTCCGCGAAACGGTGGGGTGGAGCGTACTCCGTGTGAACAGCGACCCATTTCAGTGGCAGCCCGAGAACACGGCCGACAAGGGTCACGCGGGTGCCCGCTTGCAACCCATCGGGGGCGACGGCCACACGCATCGGCGCCCACGGCGGGATCAGATGTTGCAGGGCGTCCGGCGATTCGTGGAATCGAAACACCTCCGTCGGAGTTGTTGGTAAACGGCTCTCCTTGATGAATCGCAAAACGGCTTTCGGGTCGGGTTCGCCCGGCCGGCGGTTCAGGAATGCACTCCAGAGCATAAGAGTGAACGGGATCCACCAGATCAAATCATTGGTCAAAATCGTCAGGCCGAACATCGGCGGGAAGGTTCCATTCACCAATGCCCCGGCAAAGCCGATCGGGCCGAAAACCTTGCCGAGCAGGCCGACGAGCACGATCGGCCAATGCCGATGGGGGTCTTCCGCGGCGATGAGATAGCCCACGCCATACACCCCGACGATCATCCCAACGCACTGCCAAATTTCGGGGTAATTCAGGCGGGGGATGCCGCACGCGTCGAACAGCACGTGGGGGAATGCGATCACGATCGCCCCCCACACGAGGTTGTAAACCCCCGCGGCGCGGAGCCACCCTTTGGCCCACGCGGGGGAATTGTTGGCATTCGTATCAGGGTTCATCGGTTCTCCATTCGATCATCGTCTGAGATTCATCAACGCATTTCTGCCAACATACTCTCAGCACACCGCCGGCCCGAAACCATCGCGCCGTTGATGGAGGCGTTGTCGCGGTGGTCGCCGCAGATATACACGCCCGTACTCGTTCGAACCGATCGTTCCATCACAGCGAGTGCCGGCGGGGATTGCCGGGGCAGCGCATGGGGAATGCGGTACGTCCGAAGGTGCCGCCAACCTTCCGCCTGTGCGCCGAACCAGTCTATCAATTGCGTTTGCACTTCCGCTTGAAGGGCTGCATCCGGATGGGTGCCCAGCACCGTCACCGAGACGAGGCTCGAGCCAGCCGGGCCGTAGGACGGCGTGACCGTCGTGGGCACGCACAGATTGTAGATGGGGCCGGCACCGTCGCCGTTGAGCACCAGGATGGGCCGTTCGATCGGCGGTGTCGGTGCGGAGAAGTAGAGGCATGTCACGCCCTGCCATGCCACGGGTTCAGCGTGCCCCAGAAGGATCCCTGCTGTGGCTCCATCGGTCGCGACGACAACCTTCCTCGTATGCAACTCCTCGCCCGATTCGAGCGTCACGCCGTTCGATCGAATGTGGGCGACTTTCGCACCGAAACGAATGCTGCCCGTCGGCAACGTTGCGGCGAGCTGCCGGGGGATCACTTCCATGCCCTCTTCCGGCAGGCATGCGTTGCCGAGCGAAAACATCCGGAACACGAACTGGAACATCCGGCTGGATGTGAGCAGGTCGCCGTCCAGAAAGATGCCGCCGAGGAACGGCCGGAAAAAGCGGTCGATCATCGAATCCGAAAAGCCGTTCTCCCGAAGTGTCTGGAGAGTGGTCGTTTCGGGGTCGCGGAAACGGTCTTCGATGCTGCCTCGGAGGACACGGAATCGAAGGCGGGCGACACGCAGTTTGTCGGCGAAGGAACCGATGGGCGACAACATCGATGGGAAGATGGCGGATGGCCGTCGCCAAGGATCGGCGAGTTGGTGGAACTTGCCGCGGTAGCGGATCAAGGCTCCGGGTTCGAAGGGTTTCAATCGAAGAGCATGGTGATCGAGTTGCTGCTTCGCTTCGGGGTAGCTAGTGTCCGTCGGGAAAAGGCGGCTTTTTGATTTTGTCACCTGCCTGGGAACTGGTGGGAGGTGATTGACGCTCAGGAATGCGCTCCGTTTTCGGTGGACCGGTGTGCCAGTGATCGCCGGGGCGACGCCGAGCGA
>JBGSSZ010000702.1:0-1758 GCA_041736785.1 Limnoglobus sp. | reverse complement strand
GTGCCGGCGTCGGTATCGAAACAGGCGGCGTGGTCGCCACGGGCCTGCGAAAGACGGCCATCGGCGTCGCGTCCATCGCCCGCGGCGGCAGGATCGCCAGCATGCGGAAACCGTTGGCAAGAATGGCATCGGCGGCACCGTCGCTGGTCGTTGGCACATCCCCGATCGGCTCCGCAGTCGCGAAGAGCTTCTTGATGGTCCGCCGCAGCGATTCGGCATCGGCAAACTGCACGCTCGTCGGCAGCCAGCCATCAGTGGTCCGCCGCACCACCTGCCCGGGTGCAAGCACCATGAATTCCTGCAGCGTGTCGTCACGGAAGAGCTCTTCCAGTGGCCCGATTCCCGGCAGCTCGATCAGGATTTCTTCGATCAGTGAATTTTTGAGATCGAGTCCGATCGCCCCGGCTTCCTGTTCGAGAAACTGTTCCGCCATCCGCCGCAGCTCGGGCCTCAGAAGACTGAGCGGCTTGTGCCGCACCTTCGCCGGATCGTGCTTCTCCGTGAGGCGCGCCAGCACCCGGGTGCGGAGATCTTCGCGGGAGAGCGTCGGTCGCGCCACTGGCATGGGTCAATCTCACGGACGTACCCGAGTCTAGAACAAAATCGCCCGTCATGCCGCATGGGAGATATTTCCCGATTTCCCGTTGACGAACCCGGCAGCGTCGGACAGTATAACAAAAGCATACATTCGTCGTCGTTCGTTATCCCAGGTGCATTATGGTCCGTCGTACCGCGTTCACGCTCATCGAGCTTCTGGTCGTCATCGCGATCATCGCGATCCTGATCGGTTTGCTGCTGCCCGCAGTGCAGAAGGTTCGTGCCGCCGCGGCCCGCACGGCCTGCTCCAATAATCTCAAGCAGATCGGCCTCGCCTTGCAGAATCATCACGGAGTGATCCAGAGCTTCCCAGCGGGGATCACCTCGCTAGCCGCCACAACCAATGGCGATGGCACCGGACCCGGCTGGGGTTGGGCCGCACACCTCCTCCCCTATCTGGAGCAGGACAACGTCCACAAGCAGATCGACTTCACCCGCGACATCCGCGATCCGCTGAATGCAGCCGCCCGTGTGCAATCGCTGCGGGTCTTTCGCTGCCCGGCGGATTCGCCGCCCGGCGATCTGGTCAGCGTACCCACGACTGCCGGCCCGCTCAGTGTCGCCTACGCCAACTACGTCGGCATGGGCGGCACGCACGAAGTGACCGCGTTCCCCGATACCGCCAACGGTGTGCTCTTCCGCAACAGCCGCATCCGCATCGCTCAGGTGTCCGATGGCCTGAGCAACACAATTTTCGTCATCGAGCGCGAGAGCAGGCGTTCGCCGTTAACGGTGTGGTGCGGTGCGATCACGGATGCCAGCAATCCGCCATTGAACCCAGCCTTCGATGTGGAAGGCCCGCCGACGCTGGTTCTGACGAACACGGGCGAAGCCGCCGAAGGGCGGGTGCCGAACAATTCGCTGGAGCATGTGGAAGACGCAAGCTCGCAGCACCCGGCGTGTGTGAACACGCTCTTCGGCGACGGCAGCGTGCGGATGCTGCACTACACCATTGCACCGAATGTGTGGGAAGCCATGGGCACGCGCGCCGGGGGTGAGTGATTGCAGCCAAGCCCGCCCGTAGCTAGTGTCCGTCGGGAAAAGGCGGCTTTTTGATTTTGTCACCTGCCTGGGAACTGGTGGGAGGTGATTGACGCTCAGGAATGCGCTCCGTTTTCGGTGGACCGGTGTGCCAGTGATCGCCGGGGCGACGCCGAGCGA
>JBGSSZ010000700.1:0-11021 GCA_041736785.1 Limnoglobus sp. | reverse complement strand
GACCACTGGCGGGCGGCTCACCGGTGCAGCGGCTCCAGGCCATTCTTCAGCGTGTGCCATTGGCGATCCGCTCCTTCGCTGCGGCTGTCGTGAAGCCATGACCGATGCCCCTTTCCTGCGGACGCTCGCTCCGCTGCTGCGCGGTCTCGATCGCCACTTTCGAGCCTGGCTCGACGGCCGCCGCGTCTTCCCCGTCACGCTCGTGCAGCGGGCCGAGATGGAAGCGGTCAGTACCGACATCACCCGCAAGTCCGACTCGCTCGACGTCGATAAACCCGTGCTGGTCATCATGCTGATGGGCGGCACCGGCGTGGGGAAATCGACGCTCTTGAACGCACTCGCCGGCAGTGCGATCGCCCAGGCGTCGTTCACACGCCCGACCACCCGCGATCCCGTCGTCTACCACCATCACAGCATCCCACCCGAACGGTTCGATCCCTCTCTACGCCTGTGCAGACTGGTCAGCCACGACCGCGAATCGCTGACACAAAAGATCCTCGTCGACACTCCCGACCTTGACAGCAACGATCTCGAGAACCGCGAGAAGCTACTGGCCCTGCTGCCGGTAGCCGACATCGTGCTCTACGTCGGCTCACAGGAAAAGTACCACGATCAACTCGGCTGGGAGCTTTTCAAAGCTCAGCGGCAGCGGCGTGCATTCGCTTTCGTGCTGAACAAGTGGGATCGCTGCAGCCAGGCCAGCGAAACTGGTGTGCGGCCCGACGACGATCTGCTTCGCGATCTCGAATCCGAAGGCTTCCAATCGCCACGGCTCTTCCGCACCACGGCCAACCTTTGGCTCGACGGCCCGGCAAAGCACCCGCCGAGCGGGGAACAATATCAGGATCTGGTCGACTGGCTCGAACAGGGCCTGACCCGTCGCGAAATTGAAGCCGTCAAAGCCCGCGGTGTGCTGCAGTTGCTCGGTCAGGCCAAGCTGGCGGTCGAGTCCGTGCTCCCGCCCGACTTGACCGCCGAGGCGGTGCGTGTCAAATCCGTCTGGCCGGCGATCCTCGCGGAAGAAGCTCGCGTGGCGAGTAACGTGCTCGTTGGTTCGCTCGACCCCGCAAGCTCGGAGATAGAGCAACACTTCGCCGCACGGGGTCAGTTGCGGTTCCGCGGCCTAATGGCGGGCTGGCTGCGGCTGACCTCCATGCGCTGGGGCGTCCGTAATCTGCTGCGCTCCCCGCTCCCCTCACTCGCACGCTTCCGATCGGAATCGAGCGAACGCCAACTCGATTTCTCCGCGCTCGCGTTCGACAGCACCGGCCCCGCCTGCGACCGCATCCTCCGCGAACGCTCCACGGCTCTGGTCAACCGCTTGCTGGTCGAAGCGGATCAGAAGGGTTTCCCCATCGCGCTGCTCAATCCACGGGTGGCCGCCGCTCAGGGGCAGGACTGGCCGCAGCGTTTCGGTCACGCCGTCGCGGAGACGATGATCGAAGTCGAGCGCGAATGCCTGCAACCCACCGGCTTGCGGGCGGCACTCCGCACCACCATGACCTTCCTCGCCAATTATCTCCCCGAAGCGATGCTCCTCGCGTCAGTGGCCATCGTCCTCTGGCTCTTCGTTGGCGAGCAACAAGTGCCGAGCCTGGCGATGATGCTCATGCCCGTCTACGTCACGCTCGGCACACTCATCCTCCTGCAACTGACGATGGCACTTCTCTTCCCGGTGCGTTGGGCATCCCTTCGCGACGACTTCCGCAAGCGGCTCGAAATCAAGCTCGCAGTGGAATACAAACGTGTCTATCAGCCGCTACCTGCCGAGGTGGCACAGCAGGTCAACGTCGAACGGCAGGCGATTGCCGAGCTGGCCAAGGAGGTGCAGCAGGTGAATGAGTGGCTGACCGAGCAGGAGTCTGCGGCGAAAATTGACGATCTCTACGGCAAGTAGTCTGGGGCACCCCGCGGCGGCTTCACCGACTGACCACGGCTCGGCACCACGGCATCGAGAAACCCTGCGATTGGCGCATTGCTGCACCCCGTCAACAGCAGCAGCAGGAGTGGCACAAGCTTCCTCATCACCGTCGAATACCCACATCGCTCGTGTGTGACAAGTTCAGATTTGATACGACGCGATTGCGTCAGGCAGCGTTTGTCAGGCGGTCGGCGAGGAGTTCGAGTGTGAGAGTCAGCGTGACGCGTTGCTCGACATGGCGGTCAGCGGAGAGAGTTGCTTCGAGCAGAGAGAGTATGTGTTCAGTGCCGAACCGTTGAGCGAACGGCATGAGTAGCCGGGCGTCATCGGAGTCCTCGGTCACGGATCCGAGGCTCAGTCGCAGAGCGAATTCGAGCAAGTCAATCAGCATCTGCAGAGCCACGCTCGCGCGGAGCCGCTGTGGAGCGGATTCCTTGCCGGCGGCTTCCACAAACTTGATCGCTGTCTCCGCGAACGCAGCGGAGTTGAAACTGGTGGCCGTGAGTGCGTCGATCAGCCCGCGGCGATACTCCCATGCGGCAGCGTCACCGAGAGCGAGTGCCCGGCCCACACTCCCACCGCTCAGCCGCACCAGACGATCGATCTGAGCGGCATCGCTTTGCCCCGCGGCGACGAGTGCTGCCCGCACATCCTCGGCTTTGAGCGGCGCAAACCGCACCGGCTGGCAGCGCGAGAGAATCGTAGGCAACTGCGTCTCGAGTGAGGTCGCCCGCAGCATCAGCAGCGAGCCGGGCGGCGGCTCCTCCAGCGTCTTCAAAAACACATTCGCCGATGTGGCATTGAAATCGTCGGCGTCCTCCACCAGTGCCACTTTAAATCGCCCGCGGCTCGGCTTCAGGCCCAACGCACCAATAAAATCTCGCATCGTCTCGATCGGAAGCTCCTGCTTGTCGTCGGGCATCACGGCCTTCGCGTAGTCGGGATGCGTGTCGGCTTCGACCAGCTTGCACGAGGCACAGGTCTCGCATGATGTGAGCGGCGCGGTCGGTGATTCGCAGAGAAGTGCCTTGGCAAGTTCCTTTGCGAAGAGCCGTTTGCCCACACCCGGCGGGCCGACGAGAAGATAGGCGTGCGCCAGTCGCCCGCGCTCGTAGACGCTGCGGAAGTTCGCCGCGATCTTGTCGTGCCCACGGATGTGCGACCAAGCCATGTTGTCCTCTAGACCTGGAATGATTTCTGAACTACAGCCTGCAGTTTCGCGAACACGGCGTCGGCGTCGCCGCTGGCGTCGATCACGATGGTGTCGTCCGGGCTCGCAGCGGCTTCGGTGAGAAAACCCTGTCGCACGCGCTCGGCGTAGTCGCGACCGCGGCTCTCCATGCGGTCGGCATCGCGACCACGTCGCTGCCAGGCATCGCTCACGGGAAGATCGAGCAGCAAGGTCAGGCTCGGCATCACGCCGCCCGTGCCGACACGCTCGAGGGCCCAGATGTCGGCAGGATCGAGACCGCCGGCGTGGCCGTGATAGACCACGTTCGCCAACAGGTATCGATCTGAGATCACAAACTCCCCGCGTGCGAGTGCGGGCCGGATCACCTGCTCGACAAGCTCAGCCCGGCTCGCGCAGAAGAGAAGTGCCTCCGTGCGCGGCGAGATTTTGAGTTCGCGGCCGTGCAGGAGAATCTCGCGGAGCTTGAGGCCGACGTCCGTGCCACCGGGGTCGATGCACTCGACGACCGTGCGGCCACGAGCGCGGAGCCATTCCGCCAGTCGACGGCACTGCGTCGATTTGCCGGTGCCATCGAGGCCGTCGAGGACAAGAAACGATCCGGCGGGCATGGTCATCCTTTCAAAGTCGGCTCATCGGTTTCGATGCTGCCAATGGTGTCGCCTGGAGCGAGAGATTGTCGTTCGAGGATGGTCGTGTCTGCGAGCACGCCGTCGCAGGGTGCGAGCACGTCGATCGCGACGCCGGGAATCAGCACTTCGGCCATGCGTTCGCCTTCACGGACGGACTCGCCGAGCCGCACGAACCATGTACTGAAGCGGGCCGGTTCACCGGTGTCAGGCAGCTTGATCGGTACGCGCATCGGCGGGGACCATCTCCTCGGCGTGATAGCTGGAGCGGACATACGGCCCGGCGACCACCTGCCGGAACCCGAGCTTGCGGGCCTCCACGGCGATGGCGTCGAACTCCTCCGGCGGCACAAACCGCGCCACCGGGATGTGCTTCAGCGTCGGTGCAAGATACTGACCGAGCGTGAGGACATCGCAGTCGATGGCGCGGAGATCCGCGAAGACGTCGAACAGTTCGTCCACGCTCTCACCGAGGCCGAGCATCAGCCCGGCTTTGGTCACCAGCCCGGGCGCGGTGCATTTGACACGCTCAAGCAGATCGAGGCTGCGGCGATAGTCGGCACGGCCACGGACGCGGCGGTAGAGTCTCGGCACGGTCTCAAGATTGTGATTGAACACCTCCGGAGCGGCGGCGATGACGGCATCGATTGCGGCCGTGTCGCCCAGGAAGTCGGGCGTAAGCACCTCCACCGCCGCGGTCGTCGTGCGCCTGCGGACTGCGGCAATGCACGCCACGAAGTGATCGGCACCGCCATCGGGGAGATCGTCGCGAGTCACGGACGTGATCACAACGTGCTTCAGTCCCAGTCGAACCGCGGCTTCCGCCACACGCTCGGGCTCATCGATTTCGATCGCTTCGGGAGCACCCTTCGGCACGGAACAGAACCCGCAGGGCCGCGTGCAGGTGTTGCCGAGGATCATGAACGTCGCCGTGCGGCGGCTCCAGCAGTCGGGCCGGTTCGGACAGCGGGCACTTTCGCAAACGGTCTCCAGTCGGAGGTCGTCGATGAGCGTGCGCGTAAAGAAGTTTTCGTTGCCACGAGGCAGCGGCCGTTTGAGCCAGTCGGGCAGGCGTCGGGCCGGGGCATCAACGATCGAAAGCGATTTCATTCTGTGATTCTATTGGGGAGTCTACCGCTGCAGGAGGGCGGGATGATGGTGGAATACGGCGAGGCCGCGGAAGCCGAAGCTAATGGCGATAGCCTCGGCGAGTTGCTGCCGAACCGTGGGGAGTCGCACCCGCAGCGGCGATTCCCGTGCAATCGAGGTCATCGGCAAATCGCGGCCATCCACACGCACGGAGTGGAACAGTTCGAGATCGGGGTTCACGTTCAGCGTGATGCCGAAAGCGGTGACGCCTGCACGGATCGCAATGCCGACGTGTGCGATTTGTCGCGCTCCGAGGAACAGTCCCGGCAGCGATTCGGTACGTGACTCCACGCCGTAAGTTGCGATCACTCCGGCCACGACGGACTGCAAGCGATCGCGAAAGGCTGCCGGCGTGAGATCGAGAGCCGGCAGCGAGGTGATCAGGTGTGTCGAGACCTGACCCGGAGTGTGGAGCAAAGTCCCGCCGCCTCGGGCGACCCAGCGGACAGGAACGCGGCCGCCACGCACATCCGCCCGGCTGCCGTCGCGGCCAATACTGACGCACGGCGGATGATCGCAAATGATCAGTGTGCTGCCGCTGTCGGCGTCACCGATCTCGAAGATCACGCGACGCTGCAGTCGCAGGAGTTCGGCGAGCGATAGCGTCGGCAAAAAATAAGTTCGAAGGTCTTGCAACGTCTATTGCCGATAGGCTCGCAGCGGTTGAAGCTGGTCCATGGGAGTGTGGGTCCAGAGCGTCTTGCCGTCGGAGGAGATTTCACGAATGGTGCGGTTGCCCATGTCGCAGATGATCGTGCTGCCGCTGGGGAGTCGCTGCACGCAGGTCGCCTGATTGGCAGGGGTTTTCCAGATCGTCTTGCCGTCTTTCAGGTCATACTCAGCGACTTTGTCCTGCTCGGTGACCAGCACGCGGTCGTTGGCCAGCACTTCGATCTTGGCTTGATAGTGCGGCTGCGCGGCGAGCTTGACAGGGTTGGGCAGTTCCTTGAATTTCTCGTCGAGGCGGATGAGCTTCGCCGGACTGTTCTGCACGAGCACGATGGTCGGCCCTTTGCCGAAGCGGCCGGCGGCAAGGACATCGCCGTTGTTGCGGGTCCAGGTGTGGACCGCTTTCCATTTGTCGTCGTATTCGACAACGGAGTTGCGGTATGCGACGAGCCGATTGCCGTTCTCGAGCATCTGCGAGCTCATGGGCGGACCGCCGGGGAAGCGCTGGGTCTTGATCTGTTTGCCGCGGAGGTCGAGTTCGCGGACGCGGCTGTAGTTGTGCTCCATCACTTCGACGTTGCCGTTGGGCAGCAGGCGGAAATCGGCGGGGCTGGTGATGCCCAGGATCCGCCAATGCTGGCGGAGGTCGGGGCCGTATTCGACGATTCGACCGCCTCCCCAGTTCTGATCGACGGTGAGCATGATGATGCAGCCGTTGGTCCGCGGCTTGTAGTTGATCTTGGCGAAGTCCGCCGCGTTGGCGTTGTCCTTGATCCACGCGAGCCATTCACCGCTGGCTTTCGTGAGTGCTTCCTTGCCGGCAGCGAGCTTGATCTTCGGGGCTTTGTCACCGGCAAGCTGCAGCAGAATGTCCTCGACCTGCCAGATGCGACCGCGTGGCAGTGACGGCATCACCTCCACCAATGCGACGACTGCGTTGAGATTCCGCCCCCGAGTCGCCAGCTCAAATGCAACGCGGAACTTCGCGTCGGCGTCGGTTTCACTTTCGAGCATCGGCACCACAAGCCGGGCGACTTCGTCGGAAAGCGTTTTCCCCTCCACTGAAGCTTCGATCATTGCCACCGCGGCCATCGCCCGCCGAAGTGCATTCGGGTCTTTCAAGCCCTTGACCAGGACCTCGTCGAACTTGCCCTTTTGGATCGCGAGCTTGGCGAGTGCGGCTCGCAGGTCGTTTTCCACACCGGGATTGTCTGCCATGGGCATGAAGCCGAGCAGGACTGAGGTGGCCTCGGGGTGCTTGAGTTTCACGAGAGCCCGTGCCGCCGCGGACGCGACAACGCCCTGCGGAACTTTCTCTATGCTCTTGAGCGTTTCGAGAGCGCGGAACTTGATCTCCGGGTCGTCTTCGGTCGTAGCGGCAGTCCGCAGCGGGCCGATCGCTCCCAGGCCATCTTCCCCGAACTTCGAGACCTCGGCACTGGCCTTCTGACGCTCCTCGAACGATTCATCCCCCATGCGGCGGATGATGGATTTGATCTGAGCCAGTTGCTCATTCGTGAGGGTGCGCTTTTTGAAGTAGGTGATGAGGCCCGCAGCGTTGTCCGCGGCGAAGCCAGCATCTTTGAGGATCGTCGCGTCGTCTTTCTCCGCCTCGGGTTCTTTCGAGGTCGCAGGCTTCGCCCGCAAGCCGGGGATGAGCTGCTGAAGTTGTGCCATCGCCGGCATTGCAAACACCAGCAGGGCGAGTATCCGCAGCATGATCGAGACTCCGGGAAACCGTTTGTAGTTTATCCTGTTGCGCACCGAATTGGAATGATTCTCCCAGCAGATGTGACAGATCTCTTGACAGGGTTGGTCGTTCACGCCATAGGGCCGCGGATGAGGGCTCGCCTCGCCACACTCGGTGTTACATTGTTGGTCGCGGGGGGCTGCGCGACGGTAGCCCCGCTCGACAATCCTGTGCTGGTCAAGCCGGCACCGATCTCCTGCGAGAATCCGGTGCTGGTCGCACCGGGCCAACCCGATCCCACCAGCTACGCCGATGTCTATGAAAATGTGCTGGACGTGGTGGATGACTACTTTGAATTGAAGCCGACCTCGCGGTATGCAGGGCACATCGAAACGAAGCCGCGGATCGCTCCCGGCTTCGAACAACCGTGGAAGCACAGCTCGCCAGATGCCCGCGAGCGGTTGATCGCGACTTTTCAGACGGTCCGGCAGTATGCCGTGATCGACATCTGGGCCGGTGATCGCGGGGGCTATCGTATTGCGGTCGAAGTCCGCCGCGAACTGCTGGACCTGGAGCGGCCCGTGAACACACGGGCGGGTAATGCGGTGTTTCAGGAAGCGACGGTCGAGCGTCGGTATGACCTGGTCGGCACGGAGAGCAGTTCGGACATCCAGTGGATTCCCGCTGGCCGCGACTACGCCTTCGAGCAACTTCTACTGCGGCGAATTCAGGAACACGGACTGCGCTGCAAGTAATACAACAGAGATATGAACACACTTCAGGACAAGGTCGCCGTGATCACTGGTGGCGGCTCCGGCGTCGGCAAAGCGGTCGCCAAGGCCTACCTCGCGGAGGGTGCCAAGGTCGTGATCTCCGGGCGAGACGAGGCCAAGCTCGCCGCTGCCGCCAGGGAACTCGGCAGCGGAGAAAAGCTCCTGACCTTTGTGGCTGATGTCGGCAATCGGGACCACGCAATTGCCCTGATCGAGAAGGCGACCCAGGCCTTCGGCCAAGTCGATCTCCTCGTGAACAACGCCGGCACAAATGTCAAAAACCGGGCTCTCCGCGAGATGAGCATGGACGATTGGGACGCGCTCATCCGCACGAATCTCAACGGTGCCTTTTATTGCCTGCACGCGGTGCTACCGAAGATGCTCGCCCGCAAGGATGGCGTGATCGTGAATGTGGTGAGTGTGGCCGGCAAGCGGGCCAACCCGCTCAGCGGAGCCGCGTACAGTGCCTCCAAATTCGGCATGGGCAGCCTCGGCATGTGTTTGTCGAACGAAGAACGCGAAAGTGGTGTGCGGGTCAGCAACATCTACCCCGGCGAGATCGACACGCCGATTCTCGCCAATCGACCCAAGCCGTTGACAGTGGAGCAACGGGCCGTCATTTTGAAAGCCGAGGACGTGGCCAGTGCGGTGTTGTTCGTGAGCAAGCTGCCACCGCACGTGAGCGTGCCGGAGCTTGTGATCAAGCCGACGGTGCATACCTATTGGTAAGCCGTTGTCGGCTTCCTAACTCTCCACCACTTCGATCATCACGACGCTCACATTATCCCGGCTGCCGCTGTCGAGAGCAAGCTGGCCCAATCCCTCGGCACACGCCTGCATGTCGGACTGTTGAGTGATGAAGCTCAGCATCTGCTCGTCGGAGCAGACGCCACTGAGGCCATCGGTGCAGAGCAGGAACCGATCACCGGCCTGCACTGTCACGACCGGCACGTCCGGGCCTTCGCCGACTTCCTTGCTCCCCAGATACTTCCAGAGGACATTCTTGAAGCGGTGTTCGCGGGCTTCCGCTTCGCTGATCGTCTTGGCCTCCACCAGCGCCCGTGCCAGCGAGTGATCGACGGTCAACTGCGAGATCTTCTTGCTGCGGATCAGGTAGGCCCGGCTGTCGCCGACGCCGGCGATGAACATCTCATTGCCCTTCTTCCAGACCGCCATGACCACCGTGGTGCCCATGTTCTTCATGTCTTTGTCGAGCGCGCCCATGGCCATAATTTCTTCGTTGGCCTGCACAATCGATCGCCGCAGCACCGTCTTCACGCCTTCGGTGTTCAGGTGGCTGGACAGGTTCTTGCGTAGTTCGCGGGGGATGATCTCGACGGCCCGCTTGCTGGCGATCTCGCCGGCAGCCTGCCCCCCCATGCCGTCGGCGACCACGCTGGCGACCAAGTCCGGAAACTGCTTCACATCGATGGAATCTTCATTGTTCTCGCGATAGTTGCCAAGCAAGCTGCACTTGCCAATGCTGAGCGTAATAGCCATGAGCCCATCTCCTGCGTCGCTGCATGGGGATGCCGACATCCCCTACGCAAAGCGACGTGTAAACCTCAACTTACAACGCGAAGCTTCTCTTCGCAACTGCTTACAGATTCTGATGCGGATGTGAATAGTGTCGAACTCCCCGACAACCGGCCACCGGCACTGTCGGCGAACCGGACAGTTGCAAGTTCCACTAGGCAGAATCCCCCTCCAGCGGATAGATGTCGGGCTTGCAAGGAGTCTTTATGCCGCGGGTCGCGCTCATTCACGATTGGCTCACCGGGATGCGTGGCGGGGAGAAATGCCTGGAGCCCGCCTGCCGTCAGTGGCCCAACGCCAGCCTGTTCACGCTGCTCCACCGCCGTGGCTCCGTCTCGCCGACCATCGAACGCCACGTGCCGCAGACGAGCATCCTGGGCAAGCTCCCTGGCGTGTCGGACTACTATCGCTACCTGCTCCCGCTGATGCCCGCGGCTGCTCGCTGGCCGATTCCGGACTGCGATCTGGTTCTCAGCTTTAGCCACTGCATCGCCAAGGCGGCTCAACCTCCGCCCAATGTGCCGCACATTTCGTACTGCTTCACGCCGATGCGTTATGCCTGGCATCTCCGCGATGCCTACTTCCGCGGTGTGAAAGGAGCGGTCCTCAGCCCCCTGCTCCGCCGACTTCGGAATTGGGATCGTCGTGTTTCGGATCGAGTCACGCACTTCATCGCGATCAGCCGCACGATCCAGCAGCGGATTCGTGAATGCTACGGCCGCGACAGCGTTGTGATCCATCCTCCGGTCGACACGCATTTTTACACGCCTGCCACGGTAGAGCGTGAGGACTACTATCTCGTGGTCAGTGCGTTCGTGCCGTACAAACGCTTCGATCTCGCCATCGAGGCCTGCACGAAGTTGGGGAAGAAACTTGTCGTGATCGGCAAAGGCCCGCAAGAGGCGAAGCTCAAGGCCCTCGCCGGATCCAATGTCGAGTTCCTGGGCTGGCAGCCCGACGAAGTCATCCGCGATCACTACCGACGTGCTAAAGCAGTGCTGTTCCCTGCCGAGGAAGATTTCGGCATCGTGCCGGTCGAGGCACAAGCCTGTGGTTGCCCTGTGCTGGCGTTCGGCGTCGGCGGCAGCGTCGAGACCGTGCGGCCCATGGGTCAGCCCAAGCCCACTGGCATTCTCTTCGACGCTCAGACCGTGGAGGCCGTCGTCGCTGCGATCGAGGATTTCGAGGCACACCGCGACCGCTTCGATCCCCGCGACGCGGTGCAGAACGCCAGTCCCTTCGCAAGCGATCGCTACGAGCGCGAACTCTTCGGCTACGTCGATCAGGTGCTCGGCCACACCGTCACCCGTCGTGCGGCTTAGAAGTAGCTAGTGTCCGTCGGGAAAAGGCGGCTTTTTGATTTTGTCACCTGCCTGGGAACTGGTGGGAGGTGATTGACGCTCAGGAATGCGCTCCGTTTTCGGTGGACCGGTGTGCCAGTGATCGCCGGGGCGACGCCGAGCGA
>JBGSSZ010000698.1:0-3892 GCA_041736785.1 Limnoglobus sp. | reverse complement strand
GACCACTTCGTCCGAGAGCCGCTCGCTCAAGGCGAACTCCTCGCCGATCTCCCCAGCGGCGTGACCGACTGGGCCGACCTGCAGCTGGCCCGCCTGCTGAGCACACGCAAGATCGCTTCGACCTCGCTCGCCGGGGAAACGGGCCGGATGCTCTTCGCACTCGCAGCCCGTGGCGAGGTGGTCGTCATCGGTCGCGGCGCGGGGTTCATCCTCCCCGCCAGCTCCACGCTGCACGTCCGCATCATCGCTCCGCGGGAAGAACGCATCGCGTACCTCGCAGACTGGATGCGGCTCAGTCCTGCCGAGGCCGAGGTGGAGGTGAAGGCGCGCGACGAGGCCCGAGATAATTTCCTGCAGACGCTCCACAGCGGCGATCCGCACGATCCACTGCTTTATGACATCACGCTGAACTCCTCGCGCCTCGGCGTCGAAGCCTGCGCCACCATCATCGTCAACGCCATCAACGAACGCCACCTCGACGATGACGATGAGGACAGCGTGCTGGAGCCGGTATGACGCCGTTCGCCGCGTTTGAATCAGCGGCGCGGAGCATCAGCCCGCAGGCAGCGGTGATCCTCGGCTCCGGGCTCGGGCCAGTCGTCGATGCTTTGAAATGTCATGCCGCAATCGAGTTCCAGGACGTGCCCGGCTTTGCCGCGCCAACGGTCCAGGGCCACGCGGGCCGGGTGATGCTCGTCGAATGGGGCGGCGTGCACGTGCTGGCATTTCGCGGCCGCATGCATTTCTACGAAGGTCACGACTGGCCTACCTGCACCGGCACCGTGCGGCTCGCAGCGAAACTCGGCGTAAAAACAATTCTGCTCACCAACGCGGCCGGGGGCATCCACCCCGATCTCAATCCCGGCGATCTGATGGCGATCCGCCAGCACTTGCCATTGCTCAGTGCCAATGACTGGAAGCATTCACTCCATGCAGGCCCGTATACTCCCGATTTTGTCGCGAAACTGCAGCAGCTTTCTGCAGCCGGTGGGACGCCGATCCTGGCGGGTGTGTATGCCGGGCTGACCGGCCCGACCTATGAGACTCCCGCGGAGATTCGCGCACTTGCGGCGATGGGAGCCGACGCCGTCGGCATGAGTACGGTGAAAGAAGCGCAGACCGCCGCGGACTTGGGATTGCGTGTGGCTGCGATCTCCTGCATCACCAACAAAGCCGCCGGTCTGAGTGCTGACAAACTGGATCACAGCGAAGTGCAGGACGTCGCCAGCCGCCCGGATGTGGTGGCGCGGCTAGCGAAGCTGGTGACGGATTTCTTTTCTACTTGTGGAGAAACGACATGACGCTGATCAATGGCGTATACCCGATCTCCGGTGAGAACCTGCTGGCTCTGCCCGTCACGTCGATCGGGCCGGCGGTCGAGTTCTACAAGACCGCGCTCGGCTTCACGGTGCTTTCGAGCAACGACGAAACTGCGACCCTGCAGCGGGAAGGAGCGACGCTGGGTCTGGTCCGCACTCCGGGCCACAAACCGGAAGAAGCGGGGTCGTTTTGCTTTGGAGTCACAGATCTGGACGCGATGCACCGCGAGCTTGACGGGCGTGGCCTCGACCTTGGTCAGGAACGTGCAGATACCTGGGACGGGAAGTCTTATCGCGTGTTTTTCCTGCGCGAGTCGGAGAATGGATACTGCTACTGCTTCGCCCAGCCGCGAGAGTAGAGCGAAGTCAACTCGCCTGAGAGTGAGCACAATAAATGAACGGGTGGGCACTCTTCGTGTGCCGCACCCGTTCATTGGAGTCGACAACGACTACTCACCAGCGGGATCTTTGCCGTTGGTCCACGGTCCGGCGAGCTTCATGTATTCCTTCGCCTGCTTCGAGCGTTCATCGGCATCCCAGTCGAAGAAGCTGCCGGTGTCGCCGGCGTGCCAACCGTTGATCTGGTTCGGCTTGCCGCGGCCTTCGCTGCGGGCTTCCCAATTCCGACTCCAGCTGCCGTCACCATCGACAGGCTTGCGGCCATCCTTGTCCCAGTAAAGCACCTTGTCGTTGCGGTAGCTCTGCACGCCCATGTTCACGGTACTAAACGCGGCCGCACCGAGCTCGGGGGTGCTGAGCGTGCCCTGATCGCCCGCAGCAACATGCTTGAGGAAGTTCTCCCAGAGGGAGTACGTCAACTGCATATTGACCTGGGTGATGCCTTCCGGCGGCTCGTACCCGCCGGGGAAGAACTCGCCTTTATCCGTCTGAGCGTCGCCGGGGCCGCGGGCGGTGCCGGCGCTCTGCGGCAGCACTTCGAAGCCCTTCATCAGGTCGCCGCCCGCTGGGAGGAACTTGATCGTGCCGGTCTTGCCGCGGATCACTTCGTCGATCGGGTAGTCGTTCACCATCGTGGCGGTGACGAACATCTGGCAGCCTTCGTCGTAGTCGGCGCAGACCATGCTGACGTCGGGCACGTCGCGGGTGTCGTATTCGAAGTAGATGCCGCCGCCGCCGACGACGCGACGCGGATAGCGGACGCCCATGGCGCTGATGAGGTGAGTGACCTGATGCACGAAGAGGTCCGTGAACATGCCGCCGCCGAATGGCCAGTAGCAGCGCCACTGTGCGTAGACGGCGCGATCGAAGGGATACTCTTCGGGCTTAGGGCCAATCTTCTCACCGTTGACATCAAAGCCGTCGCCGAGGAACATTTTCCAGTCGATGGTCTTGGGTGTCATCTCTTTGGTGAGCGAGTAGTAGCGCCACTGGCCGACGTTGGAGTTGCGGTAGTAGCGGGTCTGGCCCTGCACGACGTGGCCGATCTTGCCGGCTTTGATGAGTTCGTTGGCTTTGGACCAGGTGGGGTCGGCCATACTCTGGACGCCGACGCTCATCACTTTCTTGCTGTCGCGCCAGGCATCGACCACGGCCTGCGACTCGGCGACTGTCTTGGTCATCGGCTTTTCGCAGTAGACGTGTTTGCCGGCCTGCATGGCGTCGATCGTCTGCCGCGCGTGCCAGTGATCGGGCGTCGCGATACAGACCACGTCCACATCTTTCTGGTCGAGGATTTTGCGGTAGTCCTTGCTGACGTGGTTCTTGTCGTTTTCGTCGAGGCCGAGCTTCTTGGCGGAAGGGTACAGCCCGGTGATCTTGTTTCTGCCGCGATCGCCTCCGTCCCAAACGTCGCAGGCCCCGACAGCCGTGACGGGTTTCTTGAGCTTGAGCATTTCGAGGACCACGTCGATGTGCGCCTGGCAGCGTCCGCCGACGCCGATGAAGGCAATGCGGGTGTTGCCGTTGGCCCCGGCGATCTTGCCGTAGCTCGCGGCGGACATCGCCATCGTGCCCGCAGTTGCTGCTGCCGAGGTCTTTAGAAAGGCTCGGCGATTGGTTTGCTTAGACTTCGACATGGTCGCGGTCCCTTTGTGAGAGGATCAAATTATCATACTTCGATTGCTACGCTCTGCCA
The DNA here is from genome assembly GCA_041736785.1 of Limnoglobus sp. Taxonomy (GTDB): domain Bacteria; phylum Planctomycetota; class Planctomycetia; order Gemmatales; family Gemmataceae; genus JBGSSZ01. The sequence goes on along the minus strand of JBGSSZ010000698.1, from coordinate 478 downwards.
ATGGGTCGGGTTTGGACTTGTAGCGCCGGCCGGCGATCCGATACATTTTAGACCATGAGCATGTCTGTTGCCATGACCCCGATCTCGACAGAAGAGTTCCTCCGCGACTACAGTGGATCGCCGGGTCATGAACTCGTCCGCGGCCACCTCTTGAGGGTTCCCGTGCCTGGTGCCAATCACGACAGCATCGAAGTCACGATTGTGACCTTGCTGCACCCCATTATCAAAAGTCGTCAACTGGGCCGATTGACCTGTGGGGAGACTCTCATCCGGGTTCAGACGGACCCCGATACCTATCGTGGTGCCGATGTGACCTTCATGAGCTATGCCCGTTGGCCTAGCTAGTGTCCGTCGGGAAAAGGCGGCTTTTTGATTTTGTCACCTGCCTGGGAACTGGTGGGAGGTGATTGACGCTCAGGAATGCGCTCCGTTTTCGGTGGACCGGTGTGCCAGTGATCGCCGGGGCGACGCCGAGCGA
>JBGSSZ010000693.1:0-12603 GCA_041736785.1 Limnoglobus sp. | reverse complement strand
GGCGCTGGCGATGGCGGCGGGCCACGGCTTACCGCATTCTCCGGTGCGGCTCTGATGGTCGGCGAATATCTGAAGCTCAGCGACTTCTTCGTCGGCAACATCGACAGCCGCAGCGGGCTCCGACTCGCCGTCGAAGATCTCAACGACGATGGCATGCTCGAATTGCTGGTCGGCCCCGGCAGCGGGACCGGCAGCCGCATCCGCGTCTACGACGCCGCCGGGCTCAGGGGTATCCACAACCCGCTCCGCGAGTTCGACCCGTTCGGCGGCTTCCTGGGCGGCGTCTACCTCGGCTGAACTCTCACTCGATCGCGACCTCTTCCAACTCCGTCTCGTTCATGGCTTTCCGCGGTCGCCGTTCGCGGGCGATCAGCCACCCCACCGGACCCAGCACAAGCATCGTGCCCACGGCCACATTCCACGTCAGCACCTTGCGACCCTGCCAGACTTCAAACGCCAGCACAAGCAGCACCTGCGAGAGGGCCACGACAGACACTTTGCTCGGCGACCCGCTGGCGTAGGCCCGCGTGAGAAACATCTGCCCCATCGCCGCAGTCAGGCCGACCGCCAGCAGCATGCCGATGACGGGACCGTTGCCAAGTTCGGCGAAGTGTACACTCTCGGGCCACTGCAGCAGTTGCAGCGGCAGAAAGACCAGCGTCGCCAGTGTGGAGACCGCGGAGAAGTGGACCACGACCGCCAGCGGATGCACATTGCGGATGCGATTGATGCCGAGCATGGCGACGGCGGAAAAGAACGATGCACCCAGCGCGGCACAGGCCGGGGCCCAGCGGAAGCCCTCCTGGTTGGGCTCGAGGGCGAGCATCACCCCGCTGACGGAGCAGAGCACCGCCACCCACACGCCGGGAGTCGGTCGCTCGCGGGCCAGCGGCCAGGAGAGCAGTGCGATCCAGATCGGGAAGGTATTCGTGATCGTCAGTACGTCGGACACGAGCATATTTCCGAGGGCGTAGAAGGTGGCCAACATGCTGCAACTGCCCGAGAGCGAGCGGATCCAGAGCATTCGCGGCCGCAGGAAGACGAGGTGGATCCCGAGGCTGAACGTCATGCAGAGTGCAATGATTGTCGCCAGTGCCCCGCGGACCGAGGCAACGATCAGCCACGGGCAGCCTTCGCGATTGACCTCGTGCGTGAGCAGGCCCATCGCCGCAAACCAGCAGCAGGCGGAGAGCATTGCGATGTAGGGTTTGACGCCGGGGTCGGACATGTCACAACGATACGACTGGCGTGCGTATTATGTAGTGCGAGTCTGAAGGGAGTGACGATGTATCCGAGTGGTGCGTGGCGCGGGTTCTGGCAGCAGGAGCACTATGGCCGTCAGGCGATGGAGCAGTTCGAGATGCGCTTTCAGGCTAGCGAGGTGCGCGGCCGCGGGTTCGACGTGATCGGCCCCTTCACGATCCACGGCACCTGCGACGCTCACGGCCACATCGGTTTCGTCAAGCAGTATGTCGGCAAGCACGCCGTCGTCTATCGCGGCCAACCCGACGGCGAGGGAAGCATCCTCGGCCAGTGGACCATCGATGCGGGTGACTACGGCACGCAATACACAGGCTCATTCCTGCTGCAGCCCGTGCGAACCCGCTCGCACGAGGAATTGCCGATTCAGGAACTCACCCGCCCGCAGTCCAGGCATGGGAAAGAATAACCCTTGCTCGCTCGGTCGGCTGATGAAAACCCGTCTGCCGATCTCCAGCAGTAGCGTGCTTCCGATATGCTTACACTGAAGCGATTGGTTGTCGTGTTCGCCGCGTATCATGGCAGACAACTCAGCAAGCTGCAAGGTCTCCTATGTTCATTCTCAGTGCGTTCGCCGATGAGATTTCAACCGATCCGCGGGAGCAGATCGCGGTGCTGAAAGCCGCCAACGTGCGGCACATCGAGTTCCGCTCGATACATAAGACGAACTGCCTCAAGCTCAGCGATGAGCAGATCCGCGAGTTCAAGACGCTGATCGACGGCGAAGGGATCAAGATCTCCGCCATCGGCTCGCCCATTGGCAAGTACCCGATCGATGCGCCATACGAGCCGCACCTCGATCTGTTCAAGCGGGCCTGTGAACTCGCGCACGTTTTTAAGACGCCGAATATCCGCGTGTTCAGTTTCTACCCCCCGGAGAGCGGTTGGAACGGCGACTGGGCACCACAACGCGACGAAGTGATGTCGCGAATGACCGCGCTGGCGGAGCATGCGGCTAAAGAGAAGTTGGTGCTTTTCCACGAGAACGAGCACAAAATCTACGGCGATTCGCCCGAGCGCGTGCTTGACTTGCTCAAGACTGTGAACCTCCCCGCCCTGCGTGCGGCGTACGACGCCGCGAACTACGTGCACGACGGCTTCAGCCCCGTCGAGGGCTGGGACCTCACGAAAGAGTACACCTCGCACCTGCACATCAAAGACTGGACCCACGGCGAAAGCCAGGGCCGGCTCGCGGGGCACGGCCAGGGGAAGATCGTATACAGCACCTACGACTGCATCGGCCGCGACTATCATGGCTTCGCCGTGCTAGAGCCGCACCTCCGCGGCGGCGGCCCCACCGGCGGCGTCACCGGGCCCGATCTCTTTCCCGTCGCGGTCGAAGCCTTCCGCAAGATTCTGCAAGTCTGCGGCGGCAAAGAGCAATTCTGATGCTTGCCGTCCATGTGCATATGCTTGAAGCAGCCACGAGGCGGCCCACGCCGGTGCGGCTGCGGATCTTCGACGCGAAGGGCAATCACTTCGCGCCGCTCGGGGCTTCCGTCGACTTTCCCTGCGGCCGCGGCGAGGATGTCGGCGGTCGCGTGCGGATCCATGGAGAAAAGTGGTTCATCATCGACGGCCGCTGCGAGGTGAAACTGCCCGCAGGCGAGCCACTCACAATCGAGGCGAGCAAGGGCTTCGAATACACACCGCTCAAGCACGAAGTTGTCCTCGGTCCGGGGCAGATCTCTCTGCGGCTGACCATGGAGCGGGCGTTCACGCTAGACGGCTGGCACAGTGGCGATGGCCGACTCCACTTTCTGTCGCCCCATGCCGCCAGCATTGAAGCCGCGGCGGAGGGCCTCGATGTGGTGAACTTGCTCGCACACGAACACCGCATCCTCGCACTCGACGGCCACAGCTACGTCACCACACCGAACCTCGAAGCATTCAGCGGTCAACTCGCCGCGAGGGAACGCGTCTTCGTCAATACGCTGAACACCCACCCCGTGCTGGGCAAGCTCGCGCTCCTGCACACGCATCGGCCGATCTATCCGCTCGGCTTCGGCGAGGACCACGACGAATGGTCGCTCTTCGACTGGGCTGCTCAGTGCCATCGCAAGAAGGGGCTCGCGGTCTGGGTCGATGCTCCCGCCGGCGGTGAGGCCCTGACCGCGGCACTTCTCGGGCAGATTGACGCGATCGAATTCACGGCCAAATCGAAGCTGCCGTGGTACTATCGGCTGCTGAATTCCGGGGTCTGCGTGCCGCTGATCGGCAGCAGCGGTCGCGAGTCGAATGCCACGCCGCTCGGTGAACTGCGCACGTATGCCCGCTGCGATGGCAGCTACGAAGGCTGGATCGAAGCCGTGCGAGCGGGTGATTCGTTCATCACGGGCGGGCCGCTTCTGGAGTGGAAGATCGATGGCAATCGTGTCACGGCACAGGCACGCAGCACGGCAGCGTTCGAGGGTGTGCAGATTGTCGCGGATGGGACAGTGATCGCCTCCGCGGCCGAGGAAGTCACAGCAGTACTCGATCGCGAGCCGTGCTGGCTGGCCGTGCGGACGATCGGGCCAACGTTGCGGGCGTTTTCGCACTCGTCGCCGATCCGTCGCGGTGGAGCACCGCCGGACTCCCTGGCTTTCCTGCAATCTTCGCTCGACACGACCGCAGAGTGGTGCCGTGAGCGAGGGCGATACTACGACGAAAAATGGCGGACGCAGTTGCTCGCGAAGCTGGGCGAGGCAGCGCAGCTTATTGCAGCACCGCCGGCGTGAACTGCGTCGGCGAGAACATCGGATTCACGACCACATCGCGAAACCAATACGCACCCATCAGCGAACCGTCGGCCCGCTGGATCACGGAGCCCGTCTGGAGCCAGGTCTCGCAGTCGAAATAGATCGTCACCTGCGTGAACGCTTCATTCGGGAAATCTTTGGCACTCCGCGGCTCGCGGTCGGCCATGCGGAAGTTGTCCACCTCGCCGGCGGGGATCGTGCGTTGCAGCACATAGCATTCGCGGCCGCCAAGCTCGGGCACCGTCTTGCGGCCCTGATACTCCACCTGGAGGTCGCCGCGATCGCAGGCGGTTTTCCACTTGCGATAGGTGCGGAGCGTGCCGTGGTGAATCCCGGCGTCTTCGATCGAATACCGCGACGAGTTCCGCGGCAGCACGCCGTTGGGATCGGTGTTGGTCGTGATGAAGTACTTCGATTTGACTTTCATGCGGCCGCCGTTTTCTCCGCGGACGTAGAGCGTGGCCTTGGCCGCGCCGCCCCCCTGCTCCCAGTGCATGGTCGTGGCGAACGGCTCCTCACGCACTGCGTGCCGGATGATGTCGACCTCGCTGAGCTTGCCGCCGAGACGCTCCTGCTTTTGCAGCACACAGGTGTAGCCGCGGACATCACGCTGCAGCCGTGCGAGGCTGGCCTCGAACGCGGCTACGGGATTGGTCTGGAGCATGTGCTCGAATTCGCTGACCGAGGGCACGCGCCCGAGGCTGGCCGGCTCGCTGCGGGGCCCGGCGCTGACGGCCACCGGTGTGGCTGGCACCGCAGCCATGCACAAGAGCACAACCGGCAAAAACAGAATCGCACGGATCATGGCAGACTGCTTGGAATGACGAGGATCATTGTAGGTCGCGGCGGGACTTTTTGGACCGAGGTGATGCGCCCGACGACTTCTCCTGCATCGTCAGTCACGCTGTCGGGCGCCAACACGAATCTGATTGGATTTCACGATTGACTGCTTCTCGCGCCCGCAATCCCGTCACTGCTTCACTTGGGCATCGCAATCAGCACCGTCACGCTGTACGGCACCATTTCGATCACTTCGCCATCTTCCACAGTCGCACCGGTGCCTTCTTCGATGAAATCGAGCGGGGCTTCGGCGGCCGTGTCGATCAACTGCTGCCACGGTTGCCCCGACGGCGACGCGGGAATGCAGACTGTTGCGGGGAGGTGATTGCCATTGATGGCGATGTAGAAATCGCTGTCGGGCCCGGTGCCGCGGTCGTGCAGGCGGCCATCGAGCGTGCAAGCGAGGAATCGCGAGAGCTTGCCGAAGTCGGGGTGCTCGGGGATGAAGCCGTGCCACTGGACATCCTGCCGCCCGGTGCCGTCGTGGACGTCGCCCTGGAAGAATCCGCTGCGTCGCAGCACCGGATGCCGCCGCCGCAGCCAGATCAGTTCGCGGACGAAGCGCAGGAAATCCCGGTTCTTTTCCGCGAGGTGCCAATCGACCCAACTCAGTGCATTGTCCTGGCACCACGCGTTGTTGTTACCCTGCTGGGTGCGAAGAAACTCATCGCCCGCGGTGATCATGGGCACGCCCTGCGAGAGCATGAGTGTGGTCATCAGATTGCGGGCCTGTCGCTGTCGCAGGGAGCGCACCGTTTCGAGTTCGGTCTCGCCCTCGACGCCACAGTTCCATGAGAAGTTGTCGTTGGAGCCGTCGCGGTTCTGTTCACCGTTGGCGTAGTTGTGTTTGGCGTTGTAGGAGATCAGATCGTAGAGCGTGAAGCCGTCGTGGCAGGTGATGAAATTGACGGAGTTCCAAGGCTGCCGCCCGTTCCATTGATAAAGATCGGAGCTTCCGCAGAGGCGGGTCGCGAGGGCGCTAGTCATGCCCTGATCGCCGCGCCAGAAGCGACGGATATCGTCGCGGTAGCGGCCGTTCCACTCGCTCCACCGCTTGCCAAACGGGAACGAGCCCACCTGATACGCCGAGAGATCCCACGGCTCGGCGATCAGCTTGGTGTTGGCCAGCACGCCGTCCTCAGAGATCGATTCGATCACCGGCGGCTCCATCATCACATTCCCTTTGCGGTCGCGGCCCAGGATGCTGGCCAGGTCAAAGCGGAATCCATCCACATGCATATGCCCGCACCAGTAGCGCAGACAATTCATCAGCAGGTCGCGCACCACCGGGTGGTTGCAATTGACGGTGTTGCCGCAGCCGGAATAGTTCAGGTATTTGCCGTCCTCGCCCATCAGATAATAGAGATCGTTGTCGAGGCCGCGGAAGTGAAAGGTGCGGCCGCGGTCGTCGCCTTCACCCGTGTGATTGAAGACCACGTCGAGAATGACTTCAATACCCGCCCGGTGGAAGGACTTGATGAAGTCGCGGAATTCGCGGATCTGACCGTGCGTGCTTGCCGTGGCAGCGTAAGCCGCTTTGGGTGCGGCGAAACTGATGCTGTTATAACCCCAAAAATTGACCAGCTTCTCGCCCGTGTTGGGATCGGTGAACGGGCAGTCGCACTCGTCGAATTCGTGAATCGGCAGCAGTTCGACCGCGGTAACGCCGAGCCACTTGAGATAAGGAATCTTCTCCACGAGCCCGGCAAAGGTGCCCGGCTTGGCCACCATCGAACTGGAATCGCAGGTGAAGCCGCGAACGTGAAGCTCGTAGATGATGCTGTCTTCCTGCGGCGTCAGCGGGGGCGCGTCGTCGGCCCAGTCGTACTCCGGCGTGCGATGAAACAGGCTGCGGCGGTTGGTGCGTTCCGGGTCGACTTCGCACGAGCCCGCCCAGGTCGCACCGTGCGAGATCATCGTCGCCGCCGGGTCCAGCAGCACCCGCCCCGCGTTGAAGCGATGCTTTGCCCCGATCGGGCCATCGACCTTCCAACCGTAGCAGAAAGTGTTGGGCAGATCGTGGACGCGGATGTGCCAGTGGTCGCCGGTGCGGTTCTTTTTGGGATCGAGCGGGATCTCCTCCAGCGGCACCGATCCGCCGCTCTCGGGGAAAATCATCAGGCTCACGAGCGAGCCATGCCGGCAGAGCAGCACAAAGTTGGCACCATCATCCCGCGGCGACGACCCCAGCGGCAGCGGGTGCCCACGCGAAGTGCGAAACTCGATTGTTGCGGGCGTAGTCGTCATGCTCTCAATGTGTCAGGAATCGCCCGACGACTCCAACGGCTCACACTGGAAAATCCGGGAAAGGTCTGTCGAAGGAATCGCCTGTAGCGATTATTCCTGCCAGCGCAGGATCGGTTCCTTCGCGGCTTTTACCTCATCGGGCCGACTCACGATGTGCGTGTGCGGGGCCGACTTCAGCATTTCGGGATCCTCATTGCGGATCGCCAGCAGCGTGTCGGCAAACGCGTCGAGCGTCTCGCGGCTTTCCGTTTCCGTTGGCTCCATCATCAGAGCCTCAGGCACGACCAGCGGGAAGTAGACCGTCGGCGCGTGATAGCCGAAGTCGAGCAACCGCTTGCAGACATCCATCGCCCGCACTTTCTTTCCTTTCATCAGCGAGCGGGCGCTGGCGACGAATTCGTGCATGCAGGGCCCGGGATGGGGCACGTCATAGCCTTCAGCCACGCGGGCCCGAAGATAGTTGGCATTCAGCACCGCGTGTTCACTCGCCGCCCGCAGGCCGTCGCGTCCGAGGGTGCGGACGTAGCAGTAGCCGCGGAAGAGGATGCCGATGGTCCCGAAGAAGCTCCTCACCCGGCCGATGCTCTTGGGCATGTCGTTGTCGAGAAAATAGCGGTCGCCGTCGCGGCGGACGATCGGTGCGGGGAGATAGGGTGCGAGGAAATCGCGGACGGTGATCGGCCCGGAGCCGGGTCCGCCGCCGCCGTGCGGACCCGTGAAGGTTTTGTGCACATTATAATGCTGCATATCCGCGCCGAAATCTCCGGGCCGCGTGATGCCCAGAATGGCGTTCATATTGGCGCCGTCGAGATAGATGAGCCCGCCAGCACCGTGCACCATTTCCGCGATCGTCTTGATATTCTTTTCGAATAACCCCAGCGTATTCGGATTGGTAATCATAAACACGCCGGTGTCGTCGCCGAGCTTCGTTTTGAGGTCATTGAGATCGACCAGTCCGTCGCTACCGCTCTTGATGGTGACAGCTTCAAAGCCGGCCAGCGCCGCCGACGCGGGGTTGGTGCCATGGGCACTGTCCGGGACCAGCACCTTGCGACGGTGAGTCTGGCCTTTGTCGCGGAAATACGCTGCAGCGACGAACAGGGCCGCCAGTTCGCCCTGAGCCCCCGCCGCGGGTTGCAGACTGACCGCGGGCAGGCCGCTGATCTCAATGAGATATTCCTGCATGCCGAAGAGCAACTCGAGCATGCCTTGAATCGTGTCGTCATCCTGGAGCGGATGAAGGTTGGCGAACCCCGGCAGGCCCGCAAGCCGTTCGTGCCGTTTGGGGTTGTATTTCATCGTGCAAGAGCCGAGCGGATAAAAGTGCGTGTCGATGCACATATTCCGCGTGCTGAGATTCGTGAAATGGCGGATGAGATCGATCTCGCCCACCTCCGGCAACGGCGGCGGAGCACTCGCCGTCTGATACCCGGGCAGCACCACCGTCTGCATCGGCACATCGGATGCTGGCAAGCGATGACACCGCCGCCCTTTGTGGGAGAGTTCGAAAATCAATTCGGTCGATTGTGGATTATTCATGGATGCTGAAGTTGAAGAGGTTACGCTTTGAGCACTGATGCCAATTTCGCCGCCAGACCGTCGATCTCTTCGCGGGTTCGCTTCTCGGTCACCGCGATGGTGATGCAATCCTTGCGGTTGGGATACCACTGCCCCGTCGCCAGGCCGGCGTGATAGCCTTCGGCCCGCAGGCGCTTGAGGACTTCTTTGGCGTCGCCGCCGACGCGAATCGTGAATTCCTTGAAGAATGGCGTCGCGGACATCATGCTCACGCCGGGGATTTTGCACAACTCGCTGGCGGCGTAGTGCGATTTCTGCAGGCAGAGCTCGGCGGTCTCCTTCAAGCCCTGCGGCCCGAGCGCGGTGAGGTGCACCGTGGCCCGTAGCGCGAGCAGGCTCTGATTCGTGCAGATGTTGCTAGTGGCCCGGTTGCGGGCGATGTGCTGCTCGTGGGCCTGCAGCGTCAGCACCCAACTGCGGACTCCGTTGCGGTCAGTCGTCTGCCCGACGAGCCGCCCTGGGATCTTACGAAGGAATTCTTTCTTGCAGGCGAGGATGCCGAGATAGGGTCCACCGAAGCCGAGCGGCACTCCCAGGCCCTGCCCCTCGGCGACCGCAATGTCCGCACCGTAGTCGCCGGGCCGCTTGAGAATGCCCATGCTGACCGGGTCGAACGATGCAATGAACAGAGCACCGGCTTTTTTCGCCTGAACGCCGATTGCCTCCATCTCCTCCAGGTGCCCGAAGAAATTGGGCGACTGAGCCACCACCGCCACGGTCTGATCGTTGACCGCTTTCGCGACATCATCAGGATTGAGAACGCCATCGGGCGTCGGCAGCGTGCGGACCTTGCAATTCAAATTTGCGAGATAGGTCTCGAGCGTCAGGCGATACTCCGGATGCACCGACTCCGCAATCAGTACTTCGCCCGTGCGACCGGTGAAGCTCAGAGCCATCAGCACCGCTTCCGCCACGGCGGAGCCGCCCTCGTACAGCGACGCATTGGCGACATCCATCCCCGCAAGCTGGCACATGAGCGTCTGATACTCGAAGACGCACTGCAGCGTCCCCTGACTCGCCTCGGCCTGATACGGGGTATATGCGGTGTAGTTCTCGCTGCGCGACGCGATCACATCGACCACGCTGGGCACGAAATGATCGTAGGCCCCGCCGCCGAGGAAACAGACGGCGTCGCTCGCCGACTGATTCTTCCGCGCGAGTGTGGACATGTGCTCCGTGAGCGTGATCTCGTCCATGCCCGGCGGAATGGCCAGCGGTCGCTGGAGCCGCAACTCCGACGGGATCGGTGCGAACAGGTCGTCGATCGACGCCGCACCGATGCGGGCGAGCATCTCGGCAATGTCCGCTTCAGTATTGAGAAGGTAAGGCACGGGAGCAACTCCGCCGTTAGTGCGAGTCCGCGATCTGAGTTTCGTAATCCGAGTGCGACTTCAGGTGATCCAGTGTCGCACTGGGAGCCAGTTTCATTTTGAGCATCCAGCCCTTGGTGTACGGGTCATCGTTGATGAGGCCGGTGTCCTTCATGGCCGCGTCATTGACGGCGATCACTTCCCCGGCGACCGGGGCATAGAGCGGGCTCGTGGACTTCACGGACTCGATCACTCCGAACTCGTCGCCGGCTTTCAGCACCTTGCCGACCTTCGGGAGTTCGAGGAATGTCACGTCCGTGAGTTGATCCACGGCGAAGCGGGTGATGCCGACCGTGGCGGTCTCCCCGTCGCGATCGACCCACTCGTGCGTGGTGGCAAACCGCAATTTTGTCTCATCCATAACCGACTCCTCGGGAATTACTTGCCGGGCCGCTTGTAGAAGGGCATGGCCACGACCTTCGCCGGAACCATGCTGCCGCGGATGTCCACCTGGATCGCTGTGCCCACGGCCGCGTGCGTAGACGGCACGTAGCCCATGGCGATCGACTTTTCGAGCGTGGGCACATAGCTTCCGCTGGTCGTCGTGCCCACCGGTGTGCCGTCGACCACCAGCGGACAACCCTCGCGGGCGGCACGGTTGCCTTCAAGCTCGAGCCCGACACGCACATTGCGGATGCCGGTGAGTTTCTCGAGTGCGGCATTGCCGATGAAGTCGTCCTTATCCATTTTCACGGCCCAGCCGAGCCCGGCGTCGAGCGGGTTGATCGCCTCGGAGAGTTCGTGCCCGTACAGCGGCATCGCCGCCTCGAGTCGCAGCGTGTCGCGTGCACCCAGCCCGCACGCCACGGCTCCCGCGTCGTGAAACTGCTGCCAGATCCGCTTGGCGAACTTGTTATCCACGATCACTTCAAACCCATCCTCGCCGGTGTATCCCGTGCGGCTGACGATGCAGACCTCATCGCGATACCACGTCCGACGTGCATAATAGTATTTGAGCGCGGTCTCCTCCGACTCGAAGACCTGCCGCATCAGGTCGATGGCGGTCGGCCCCTGCACGGCGATCATGACCGTGCTTTCCGTGGCGTCCACCAACTTGACCTTTCCCTTGCCGCTGTGGGCCTTCAGCCACGCCACGATCTTCTCGCGGTTTGACGCGTTCACCACCATGCTGTAGTCGTCGAACCATTTATAGACGAGCACGTCGTCGAGGATGTGACCGTCTTCGTTGAGCACGAGGCCATACTTCACCTGGCCGTCTTTCATGCCAGTCACTTTGTTCGTGAACACTTTCTCCAGCAGCGGCAGCGAGTCGGGACCGCTGAAGTGCAGGCGGGCCATGTGACTGATGTCGAACAGCCCCGCACCGCTGCGGACAGCTTTGTGCTCCTCAATCACACTCGTGTACTGGACCGGCATGTCCCAGCCACCAAAGGGCACCATGCGGGCACCATGCTCCACATGCCAGGCGTACAACGGTGTGCGGCGATTGCTCATGAAACTCCTGAAAAAACGAAGGCGGTCTCCGACCGCCTGATAGTCATTATGCAAAGGGGCGGGCCTGCGGACCACCGGTTCAAAAGGCCAGTGCGGATCAATCCTTTTTCGCCTTCTTGAGCGCCGGCTCGCTCGACTGGACGATCCGGGCTCGACGCGTTGTGGTCGGTGCGTCTGCCTGCTCCTGTTTCTTCTCAAGATCGTCGAAGTTCGCTTGACACGCGGGGCAGCCAATCGTCTGCAGATGAAACTTGACATAGTCGTAGACGTCGGAGTCGAGTGCTTTCAAGAGATAGCTGCCGATGATGTCGCGACTGGGACAGGAGAGCCGTTCGCGCCGCCAGATGCCGCCGATGCTGTGCTCGCCGCGGTCGATCTCGTCGCGCACGGTCTGAAGCAGTGTCGCGATTGAGCTATCCTGCCGCAGATTGGCCTCGACACTCGCCATCTCCGCGTCGGGGAGGGCGTCGTTGAGGTAGTCGCGGAGCATTTCCTTCGTGATCGCGGGCATGGTGGCACCGGTGAGAATCGTTTCGGGATCACACCCACTTCAGCAGCACGCCGAGGTATTCATCCTTGTTCTTCAGCAGTCCCTCGTAGGCGTCGCCGAGTTGTTCGGGTGAGTATGTGTGTGTGATCAGGCCCTTCAAGCTGAGCCGTCCACTGGCGAGGCTCCGTAACAGAAAGTGCTGGGCTTTATCGATGCTCCACGCCCCGGCGAGCCGCTGGTGTGCGGGCTCGAAGAGCATGTTGCCATGAGCGCCACTGACTTCGATGTAGCGGCGATGAAGGTCGTCATAGAAGTTTACATTGGCAGCCTTGCCCCGTGGGCTGCCGACGACGATCACCTGTCCCGCGTCGCAGGCGAGACTCATCGCGATGGGCACGAGATCGGGAATGCCGGTGGCGTCGGCGACGATCTCCGCGCCGCGTGCCTTCAGATACTCCGCCAGTTGCTCTTTGGTGTCGCCGGCAGTGGGATCGATCACATGATCGGCCCCCGCCGCGAGTGCGGCGTCGCGGCGCATCTTCACCGCGTCAATTCCCACGACAGGAGATGCCCCGGCCGCAAGAAGATTCCGGAGCGCAAACTGCCCAATGATCCCCAGCCC
>JBGSSZ010000676.1:0-2550 GCA_041736785.1 Limnoglobus sp. | reverse complement strand
ACGTAGCCGTGCGTCAGCGTCACGCCGACATCGATATCGGTGATGCTCAAATCCGAAGTGATCGTAATCGGCATCGTGGTCGTGACAAAATCCCGGATCGCTCTCGGGCCGCTCGTCGTCGTGTAGCTCGTGCGGCTGCCGGTGGGATTCACGACAGCAGGCGGGCTCGCCGGCGGGGTCACCGGTGGCAATATCGCCGGTGGGCTGACGGTCGCGTCGAGCAGCTTCGCCACGTTAATGCGGCCGCCGGTCTGCGAACTGGCGAAGGCGGGCAAAGCATCGACCGACAGCCGCAGCTTGGAAATCACCTGCGAATAGGTCCACGTCGGATGATAGTCCCAGAGCAGTGCCAGTGCACCGGCCACAAACGGTGCCGCCATCGATGTGCCGCTGAGTGTCGCGTATTGCCCGCCGGGCCTGAGGCTCAGAATGCTCGAACCGGGTGCGAAGAGCGTGACGGCACTGGTGCCATAGTTCGAGTAGCTCGCGGCCTGATCGCCGGAGGTGCTGGCCCCGACCACAATCACATTCGCGTTCGTGCTGGAATAGCTGGCCGGATAGAACGGCGTGACGTTGCTGTTGTTGCCGTTGTTCCCCGCGGCGGCGACCACAATCACACCGGCGTTGCGAGCCGAAGCGATCGCCCCGGCGAGCGCGGAATTGTAGCTGCCGCCGCCCCAACTCAAATTGACAATCCGCGCGCCGCTGTTGACCGCATAGTTCAGCGCCCGCACGGCGTCGGAGGTGTAGCCGCTGCCGTCGCCGCGGAGAAACTTCAACGGCAGAATGGTCGCGTGTCCGTTGACGCCGCTGATGCCCGTGGAGTTGCCCCCGACAGCACCGATGATCCCCGCGACGTGCGTGCCGTGCCCGTCGTCGTCGGCGGGGTTGTTGTCGTTGTTGGCGAAGTCGTAGCCATGCACATCGTCGATGAAGCCGTTGCCGTCGTCGTCGATCCCGTTGCCTGCAATCTCACCCGCGTTACGGTAGATGTTCGCAGCAAGGTCGGGGTGCGTGATGTCCACGCCCGTGTCGATCACCGCGACGATCGTCGAGCCGGTGCCGAGAGTGGCGTTCCACGCCGTGGTCGTGCTGGTCCGCGTCAGACTCCACTGCGATGTCAGTGCCGGGTCGTTGGTCGTTCGCTCGGCAGTCACGATTGTGTCGGGCATCGCCTCGGCGACATCAGCCCGCGTGGCAAACGTGCGGAGGGCCAGGGCACTGTCGATGCCGGTGCGGAGGTTGATGCGATAGTAACCGAAGCCGATCGGGACCACGCTTTCGGCCAGCGGTTCCGCTACGGGGGCTTCGAGATAGCGCACGATCACCTGCTCCGACAGGTTCGCCGTCACACTCGAAGGCAGGTCGCGGGTCTCGAACTGGTGCAGATCGAATCGCAGGGGTTGTCGGCGTCGTGACATCGGTGACTCGCATAAGCGTTGCGCCGGTCGTGCCGGCTGTAGCAACGGTAGAGTCCCGACGCTGCGGACTGAAGCGATTCTGAACGAGATGCCGAAAAAAACACCCGCTGAGATGCAGGTCGTGCCGGTCAGCGGGCGATGGCAAGCTGGGAAAAGAAAAAGCCCACCCGATGCACCGGGTGGGCTTCATGACTTGCAGGTCGCGATTTACTTCACGCGTTCGAGTTCGGCTCGGCCGTCGTTGCCGCGTTTGTAGAGCGGCAGGTGGCGGTAGTAGACCTCGAGCGTGAGCAGGGCCAGACAGGTGGTGCCGAGGCGGCCGCAGTGGCTGCCGACCATGCCCTGATCCTTGTCCCAACTCCCCTTGATCGCCGGAGGCTTGTCGGGTCCGACCTGCATCTTGACGAGCATGTCGCGCATCTTGGGGTTCCAGTCCTTGTGCCAGGCGTCGCCTTCGTGGAAGTGCACGACCTGTGTGGCGTAGTAGTAGTAATACATGTTGAAGCGGGCCCGTGCCGGCGGGTTTCGCTTGAGCAGCCCGTCGACGCCTTCCTGCAGACCGGGATGCACGGGGCCCCAGCCATCCATGTAGTAGCGGCAGAGCAGCCCGACGGCGGTCAGTGCCGTGCCGGGAGCACCGGGCCCGGTGGTATAGCCATAGGTGGCGCGTTTGGACCCGCCGCTGACGCTGTCGAGGAACTTGCGGGCCTTCTCATAGACAGTCTTGGGGAACGGGATGTCCTTGCACATCTCGGCGCTCTTGAGAGCCTGAATCTGCCAGCCGACGATGGACGTGTCCCCTTCACTGCCGCTGCGGTAGCCCCAGGAGCCGTTGGCACCCTGAGCCTTGACGATGTAGTCGATGGCGGCGCGAGCGGGGTAGAGCACCTTCACCTTGTCGCCGGTCATGCCGTAGAGTTCACAGAGCGCGACTGCTGCGATCGAGTGGCTGTACATGTTGCTCGCGCTGCGGAAGCTGCCATTGGCCGGGTTCTGCAGCGAGAGCAAGTAGGTCAGGGCTTTTTCGACGGTGCGCTGATAGGTGTTGCCTTTGCCCGGTTTGTGGGTCTGCCCGGCGGCGAGGAACGGCAGCATCGCCATGGCCGTCGAGGCACACGTGTCGCTGGCG
>JBGSSZ010000020.1:0-4995 GCA_041736785.1 Limnoglobus sp. | reverse complement strand
GGCTGGGGTTGGTCTTGCTGGCCGTGGGATTGCTGAGTTGCAGCGTGCCCGGCCCGGCGACCTGGGTGAGGTAGGTGCTGCCGGGATCGACTGAGACCGTGCCCGAGGATTTCAGGATCGCACCGCCGTTGATGGTGGCACTGCGGACGCCGCCCGGACGGGACGCGGTGCCTGAGTTTGAGCGGAAGTTGACGAGGTGGAGTTGCCCCGCGGCGACGGTGAGGTTACCAGTCGCAACTGTGCCGTAGGTCGTGGGTGTGTTGGGCGTCTGGAACGCGTCGGTCGCGGTGAAGGCGAGGATGCCGTCGCCGCCTTTGACGAATGTCCCCGGTGTGCCGCTGGGCGTGATCGTGCCACTGGCCGTGACCGTGGCTCCAGGATCGAGAACATCAATGGTGCCGCCGCCGGTGCCCCAAGTGATATTCCGATCGAAGCTGGTGGTCGCTCCCGAATAGCGGAGGATGCCACCGCCGCTGATGGTGAAGTTTGCGGCTGCATCGCCCGACGCGCCGAAGGGGCCGGCCACGCCTGCGTTGGGCAGCGTCGCGACCTGATACAAACCGCCACCGAGAGTGAACGGGCCGGTGTAGGCGTAAGTGCTGGGGATGATCAGTTCGCCCGCGCCGACTTTGCGGAAGCCGAACGACTTCCCGCCGACACCATCCTGCATCGTGCCGTTGAAGGTGAGATCGAATGTGCTGTCGTCGGCGATCTTGGAGCCGCCGGCGGTGAGCACGGCATTGGCTACTGCACTGGCATTCTCGACGATGCCATCGCCGCTGAGGTTGCCAATGCTGTTGGTGAAGCCGTTCAGGATCAGACGCGTGCCCGCGGTCACGGCGAAAGGGCTGTTCGCGGAGAACGCGCCCGTCGAGCCGGCCTTGAGATTCCCGCCCGCCAGCGTGGTCGGGCCAGAGTACGAGTTGACCTTGCCGTCGAAGGTCAATGTGCCGGCCCCCACTTTGATGAGACCGCCGGGGCCGCTGATCGACGCGGAGAAGGTCGTGTCCGCGTTGTCCGAGCCGGCCGTCACGGTGATCCGCGAGATGCCGTCGATCTTGGTGCCGAAGACCGCGAGTGTTTCGTTGTTGGTGGCTTTCAGCGAGTTCACGGTGATGTCGTCTTCCTGGAAGACGAGTTGCAGCGGCTTGGTGCCGGGGTTCACCGACTCGGCATACGTGCCGGCGTTGATGATGACGCGATCGTTGGGTGCGGCGGCGGCGATCGCGGCACCAATCGTGCTGAACGCCGTCACGCCCACCGTGGCGTCTTGACTGCCCGGCTCCACGGGGTCGCCATCCACAATGCCCGACGTGAAGGTCGGGGAGACATAGTAGACTGTGAACGCATTGATGCGCTGGATGCTGAGATCGTTGCCGTCCCCGCCCGCGTAGTTGATGCGGAACAGTTGACCGTCAGACGTGAACAGGCTGTTCTGCGGCAGCGGTGTGCCGACGGAATCGGTGAACTCTCCGACAATGGCATCGACATCGTCGTTACTGATCAGCACGAACGTGTCGCCGATGTTCGACACCGTGCCGATGTTGTTGAAATTCAGCTTGGCACCTGCAGTGATGGTGACGGTGCCGGTGATCACCGCCTGATCGTAGCCGGTGGCACCGATCCCTGCCGTCGTGCCTTTGATGTCGGCGTCGAAGATGCCCGTCGCACCGAAGGTGATATTGCCCGTGCGGATCTGACCAGTCGTGAGCAGGTTGCCCGGTGCGAGCGTTCCGTTCACGACAACGGTCCCCGTGGCGATCCCGGCATTGGCTGTACTGATGCTGCCGAGCGTGCCTGCGGAGGCGACGGTTGTCGTGGTGGTGCTGGCGCCCAGTGCGGAGCCGGTGGTGTTGCCGATGAGCAGAGTGCCACCGTTGATGGCCGTGGCACCGGTATGGGTCTGGTCGCCGGTGAAGATCTGCGTGCCGGAGCCAAGGATCCGCACGATGCCGCCACCGTTGATATCGCCGCTGAAGGTTGCGACAGTGCCAGGATCGGCACTATTGATGGTCAGCCCGACTGAACCGGTGGACTTGACCAGCACTTGGCCAGCTCCGGAGAGCGAAGCGATCGTCTGGTTGCGGGTGTCGAGATCGAAGATGCCGCCGGCTTCGACGATCATGTGAGTGTCGGTCGGGAAGGAGTCGTTGTTGGTGCGGACGCGGAACGAGCCTTGCTGAATGCGCGTGCCACCGGTGTAGTTCACGATGCCGGGAGTACCGACAAAACCGATGATGCCCGGACCCCGCTTGCGGAGCTCGCCGGGCCCGGAAATGGCCGTGCCGCCCTGAACGATGACGAGAGTGTCATTGGCAAGCTCGAATGAGCCTCCCCCCAGGGTATCGAGAAAGATCGGCCGCGAGGTGACGACGAAGGTCGCGGCAAAGCCGCCGGTGCTGCGAATCGTGCCGTTGTTGAGCGTGATGGTGCCGTTGTTGCCGGAGGTGGAGCTTGTCGTGTTGCTCAAGTTGATGCTGAGCGTGCCGTTGTTGCTGACGTTGATATTGCCGGTGTAGTTGGAGCCGGAGGTGCCGTTGTTGGCCGTCAGTTGCACGACGCCGCCGTTGCCGTCGATGTTGAGTTCGCCGTTGTCGGTGGCCATCGGCCCGCTGATGACAATGGTGCCGGTACCGCCCGCGGACAGTGCCTGACCGAATCCCGAGACACCGCCGGTCGAGATGGTCAGCGACCCGGTGGAATCGGAATTGATACGTGAGGGCGAAGTGAGCGTGACACCGCCGCTGAGCGTGTTATTCGTCGTGCCTGTGCGGCGGAGCGCACCATTGCCGCCGACGCCCTGTCCATTCAGAACAATGGGCTCAGCCATCGAGAAAGCTCCGCTGAGCTGCAGCGTGGCTCCATCGTTGACTGTCGTGTTGCCAGCGGCGCCACCCAACGCCTTGGAATTGGTCGCCGTCACGACGCCCGCATTGATCGTCGTCAGCCCGCTGAAGTCATTCGCCCCGCTGAGTGTGAGCGTGCCCGCGCCTTCCTTGAGCAGGTCACCAGCTCCTGAAATCACAACGCTGATCGCGGTGGAGTTATTGTTCGATCCCACGCTGAGTGGCACGTTGGTCGTCAGCGCACCCGCGGAACTGGCCAGCGACCCAACCGAGCTCGCCGCTTCCTGGAAGAGAACATTGATCGGCGTGGTGATGGCCACGGCTTCCGCTGAGTAGTCGCCCGAATTCACCGTAATGTCGGTCACGCCCGCTTTGTTGACCGCACCGGTGATGGTGGCGAAGGCATCGTCCCCGATGGTCCGCATCGTCGCGCCGGGATTGGTGGGGTCGGCATCCACAACGGTGCCGTTGGTCAAGCCAACCCAGGCATCGTCGACGAAGAACGGCGAGGCGGGCACGTCGCGGCTTTCAAGTGCCTCGAAGCCCAGGAAGTTTTTCCGTAGCGCGGAACGGTGATAAGGCTTGTTCGTGCGGAGAATCGATGCCATGGGAGAAGCCTCAGGGGATGCTGAAGGGGAGGAATGACCACTTGAAACCGCAGGCACAGCCGGGATCCCGTCACAACGGCGCGGCGATCCCAGCAGCGGCAACAGTACTCGCGGACAGATCAGGTTCAGTTTAACCGATTGCAGCAGTTATGACGAGTCAAGACTCCGCTGAGTTGCCCGTAGTTCCGCAAGATTCTGAAGATAGAATCTGAAATGTGTGGGTTGGCAATTGTCGATAGGCCTATTTCTTCGCTTTGCTTCGCGCCCGTTTCTTGCGAGCCTTGGTCGAGGCCACGATGGTGATGATGCCTGCGTAGTAGCACATTCCACCGTCTTCACAAATCTCGAGAAGATAGTCCCCAATATCCGCTTCAGCAAAATTGGCCACGGCACTGGCGGTACCGACAGTGGGATCTTTTTGATTGTCGTAGAAGCATGACCGCTTCATGGGCAGCACTTCTCCGAATTCTTCCAGTGTCGGCAAGATGCGGACCGCTGCCGTTTTTTTGTTGCCGTTGATTTTATACAGCTTGAGTGTGTGTGCCGCTTTGCAGTTGGGGATCTGGAAAAGAATCGGCACCATGCCAGCAGGTTGTGGATCGCTCGGCAGGAGCAGTTCGGGGCGAGCCATCGGAATCTCCTTGAGGTAGAAAACAGTCAGTAAACGTATTCACCGCACTATGGGAGCGGTTGGACCGTCACATCGCGGAACGCACACTTGCAGCCGTGAACCATGAGCCCGATGCCATCGCCGAAGCGGTCGGCTTTGGCCGGGCGGGCTCCGATGTCAAACAGGGTCAGTTGGCCGAATTTTTTTTGCAGCATCTCGGGCGGAGCGTTCACGAGCGGGTAATTATCGTCAATCGTGGGAATGATCATACCCTTGGAATCAATGTCGATGCGGATGTTGACCCACGGCCCCTCGTTGGGAGGATTTGTGCGGGTCCCCATGTTCCGGTTGTGTCCGATCGTACCGGTCTGGTAATCGGAGCCTCTGGGATTCGCCGGCGGGGCTTGCAGTGGATCCCAGCGGACGGCTTCCAATGAACACTTGGCGGTCAGCAGCGTCGCAAATTCGATTTTTGGCTGCTTCGGGGTATTGGTGATCGTGTCGATCAGGACTTCAGCACAGTAGAGAATCCGCCGGCCATCCGCTTGCTTCGAGGAGTTTCCGAGCACATAGACACCGGCACCATTCATGAATTCATGTGCCCGAAGTTGCTGCATCTTCGCCTCGATGCGCGTGCCCTGCGGAAAGCTTGCGCGGCCGAGTTCGACCGTGCCATCTGTCTTGCTGTCGAGTGTGAGATAGCCTTTCGCAGTTCGGCCGAGTTCCACTTCGCCCGTGGGAATGACATCGAAAGTGCCCAGATCGGGGACCATCGCACCCAGCAAGGTAGTTTGCGTGGGCTGCACCGGGGACTTCCAGGTCGCACCGACGAGCAACGCGGCCAGCACGCCGGCTGCGGTCATTGCTCCGAGCACGGCCGGCGTGCGATGCGACTTCGGCGGCTTGGCTTCAACGGGTGCGCCGGCCAGCC
>JBGSSZ010000619.1:0-1854 GCA_041736785.1 Limnoglobus sp. | reverse complement strand
TGCGACGTCCTTGAACCTGATCGGCTCCGTCGTCACGCGGACGATGTTCTGCTTGAAGTCGATCGCCAGATTGCCGAACTCTTCGTCCAGCGATTGCAACTCGCAAAACCAGTCCGCCAGCGACGGCTTCTGCACCGGCTGGTTGTGGACGTCGCGAAGCATCTGCAGGTAGCGGACCAGTTCATCGAGCTTCCAGCGGAAGTCATCGTGCATGCTCCGCAGTGCATGCACGAAGCCGCGTTCCCTGGCGAGTTCGATCTGCCGTTTGATGACGGTCAGATTGACCCAGCAGCGATGGGTGTGGTGCCAGGGCTGACTGGTGGAATCACTCTCCTGCTGAGCTTTGGCCCAGGCGTCCTGCAGTCGCTGTGCCTGTCGAATCCGCAAGCGTGTGTCGCGCATAACATGGCCTCCCAACGCCACGGCCCCGGCAGACGCGCTGCCAGGGCCGTGACGACGTTCGAGTTGTGGGTTAGCGTGCGCCTTCGATTTTCACGGGCGTGAAGCTGGCGCGATCTCCGGCATGGAGCACCTGATCCGCCGCCGCCGGCTGGCGGTTGACGCGAATCAGGAAATCGCTCGCCTTGCGGCCCGGCATCTTCTCCGCGAAGAGCGAGGCGACGGTCGTGCCGTCGTCGACCTCGATATGGTCGGCGAAACCCGATCCATCCGAATTGATGAACAAAATCTTCATGGATCAACCTCCCAGAGAAACGAAAACACCGCCGGGACCATCCCGGCGGTGCAGTGATCAAGTCGGAGCAACAGCAGTCCTCGCCCTAAGTCAGCCCTCCGAACTGACAGCGATGTGTGCAACCAGAATGCAGGCAGGCTCGCGTGCCCGATCGTTGAAGCGATCGCAGGACGTCAATCTAAATGCCGGAATTGAAATATCGAGCGCGAAACCGGCCCGCTGATAGCCCGACCTCGACCATCCTGTGTTTTTGCGCAGATTCGTGCGGAATTTAGCCGTGAGAGACAGATCGCGACGTTATCCTCACATCCTCATCCCAGTCGCTGCAACTTCGAGGTGCTCACAGGACCGCGGTGTATTCGTTGCCCTTGTAGTGCCGGTAACAACCGGACGGATTCGAGGATGCTTCTTTCATTCACTTACTCACCTGTTCAGAAAGCCAGCCAGATTCTCGGCGTCGTCAGTGCCGATCCGCAATGTCCCGCCGTTCTTGTAGTGGACCACGACGCACGACCGGCCCCACAAGTTCCACACCCAGCCGCCCCGGATGCTCAGGTGAATTCCCCAGCCGTCGAGCAGCAACGTCCGACCGATTTCGACCTTTTCGATTTCGGTGTATCGCACGGTTCTGCGGAATAGCGGGATCGGGCCAAACCGGATTGCCAAAACATCGCCCTGGTCCTCGACTGTCAGGTGGTGGAACGAAGCTGCAAGGACAAGCATCAGCAGACCGATGGGCGGGAACAGCCATTGAATCGGCGTTGCGTCTTGGACGAAGCATTCCAACGTAAGGAACACGACGGCTAGTGCGTAGATCAGCAAGCAGAGCGGGGCTTTCTGCGTGTGGGAGTATTCAGGTCGTGTACTGTCCGCTGGTTTGTGCATCAGTCATTCATCCGCTAGGTAACTTCGCCACGATCTTGTCCATTTCGGCGGCAGTGCCCACCATGATCGAGGAGATCGGCAATTCGGTGATGGTGATCATTACCGTTGCCTCTTGATCTCGGCGACCTTACCAACTGCTGGCGGCGGAGGGATAGTGCAGCGCGGGGGCCTGGTGGCGGCGGCGGGGAGATTGTGAAGCGCACAACCGTGTACTGCTGTGAGCTGACATGATGGGGTTACCGCCCGTCATCCGGCCGCAGGAGGCACCGAGGTGT
>JBGSSZ010000405.1:0-2460 GCA_041736785.1 Limnoglobus sp. | reverse complement strand
CGGCGACGGCACCGGCGATCTCGCCATCAGCGCCGGCTTCGGCGGCGGGCCCCGCGTCGCACTCTTCGACGGGGCACAACTCACCACCAACGGCGGACCCAAGTTCGTGGGCGATTTCTTCGTCTTCGAGCCCGATCTCCGCAACGGTGCGTATCTCGCGATTGGCGATCTCAACGGCGACGGTTACGGCGACCTCGTCGCCGGGGCGGGCAGCGGTGGCGCTCCCCGCATCACCGCCTTCTCCGGTCAGGACATCATCAACAACACCCAGACGCGGCTCGCCGACTTCTTCGCCGGCGGTCAGATTGGCGATCGCAGCGGAGCCAAGGTCGCCGTCGCCGATGGCAACATCGTCGCCAGCTACCGCTCACTGCCGACATATGCGTCGCGCGTCGCCGTCTACGCCGGCGGCAATCCGACGCAGCCGGTCTTCGACGTGGAGCCCTTTCCCGGCTTCCTCGGCTCGATCTATGTCGGTTGATTGAAAATGCACAAAGCCCAGCCGTTGCTACGGCTGGGCTTTGTCCAGTTTGTCCACGCTCCAGAGCAGGCCGCGGGTGACCAGATCCAGATACCGCTCATCGCTCACGGTGTCGTTGTTGTGGCCGAGCGTAGTAGCGAAGACTTTCGTCTTGCCGTTGTAGGTGTTGGTCCAGGCCACGACGGCTTCGGCGGTTGATTCCTTGCCGTTCTTCGACTTCACGATCTGCTTGCCGCTCGCGAGGGGCTTCGCCGTCGACAGCAGTTTGCCATCGAGGTTGTTGTAAAGCTCTTCGTTGATGGTCTTCCAGTTCTTGAGCGGCTTGGTGATGGGGCTGCTGGCGTCGGTGTAAGTCACTTCGATCGGAGCTTGCGGCCCGTGCCCGGTCGTTGCCAGTCCGGTGAACTCAAACCACGGTGTGATCTTCTTCGGCCACCCCTCGCTGCGGTAGCAGTGCATGCCACAGTGCAGCACCACGCCGGGCAGGCCTTTCCTGTGCGGCTCCAGAATGCGATCGATGATCTGCAGATCCTTCACATCCGCGGAGCATTCGTCGTGGACGACTACGTCGAAATCCTTGGCCCAATCCTGTTTCTCATAGACGGGGTTGAGGTGCTTGGTGGTCTTGTCGGGATCGTACGCGATCGTCCACTTCACGTTTGCGCGGGCACTGATGCCTTTGGTCAGAAGCTCTTTCTGTTTGGCGTAGTCGTGGCAGCAGCCGCCGATCACGAGCAGCGCCCGGATCGGTTTCTCCTCCGGAGTGGGAGCCGAGATGAGAAGCAGAGAGAGCGCGGCATACATGAAATGGCTCCGGGTTCGGGGTAGACGTATGCTATTCAGGAATTCCACAGGTCCCAGCATCCCGTGTCCACGATCCTGATCATCGACGACGAAGAGTCGATCGCCTGGGCGCTGCGGACGGCGTTTGAGCGTGACGGGCACCGGGTGCGCGTGGCGGCCAATGCCGAGGAGGGTCTCAAGCTCGCCGAGCATGAGCCCGACGTGGCGTTTGTCGACATCCGCCTGCCGGGAATGGACGGCCTGACCGCACTCGCGAAGCTGCGCACGATCTCGCCCGAGACGCGGACGATCATCATCACCGCTCACGGCAATCTCGGCTCCGCGGTGAAAGCCGTGGCCGGGGGTGCCTTCGACTATCTCGCCAAGCCTTTCGATCTGAATCAGGCTGTCGACGCCGTGTCACGGGCCACGCAGGCCAACGATGCGATCGAGCCCGCACACGCCTCGTCGGAGGAGATCGTCGGGCGCTCCCCGGCGATGCAGACCGTCTTCAAGCGCATCGCGCTTGTGGCTCCGACCAGTGCGGGCGTGCTCATCAGCGGCGAGAGCGGCACCGGCAAGGAACTCGTCGCCCGTGCAGTGCATGCCCACAGTGCCAGGTCTGCGAAGCCATTCCTGCCTGTGCACGTGGCGGCGCTCAATCCGAACCTCGTCGAGAGCGAACTCTTCGGCCATGCCAAGAGTGCATTCACAGGCGCAGACCGAGCCCGCACCGGACTGATTGCCCTCGCCAGTGGAGGCACAATTTTTCTCGACGAACTCGGCGACATCCCGCTGCCGGTGCAGGCCAAACTGCTGCGGGTGCTGGAGCGGCAGGAGGTGTTTCAGGTTGGCGGTGCGACAGCGACACCGGTGGATGTGCGGATCGTCAGTGCGACCCACGCCGACCTGAGCGTGGCCGTGCGCGACGGGCGATTCCGCCACGATCTGCTCTACCGGCTCAATGTCTATCCGATCCACGTCCCGCCCCTCCGCGACCGGTTCGAGGATCTGCGCGATCTCGCCACGCACTTCCTGCGGCAGTTCGGCTCGCCGTCGACAGTGAGTGCCGACGCCCTGAGCGCGATGGAGTCGCGGTCGTGGCCGGGGAACGTCCGCGAACTGCGCAACGCTCTCGAGCATGCCGCGATCCTCGCTCGCGGCGGGCCAATACAGCCGGAGCACCTGCCCGAGGC
>JBGSSZ010000499.1:0-2584 GCA_041736785.1 Limnoglobus sp. | reverse complement strand
TGAACCGAGAACGAGTCCTGACCCTAGCACATTGCGCGACAAAACGATGGTTGGCGTCCGAAGAAACGGTACATCTTCATCGCTCTTATCGGTCCTTGCCATGTAGGCATCAAAAACAAGGTCATTGGTGCCAGCAATTTCGTCGCAATTGCGAGCGACAAACGGTGCCAATTGTTTTCGATTGCCCGATTCTAAGTATAAAATATTGTAGCGCTCAATCAGTCTATCCAGCGATACGACGATGTTGTTATGGTATTCAACTTTCGCATTCATCACCCGAAGGCGACGATCCCATTCGTCTTTCTCACTTCGCTCGCTCGCGGACCTTGGGCTCCACTCGCGACCGAACTTCCGAAGTCTCACCTCCTGTTGCCGATTCCCAAATTCGTCAAACACAGGTCTGCGAAAGGAATCAGTCGCATTGACAACATCTTCCTCAACTCGATAAAGTTCGCGAAGCTTGGTTACTTGGGCTTGATATTCAGCAACTGCCGTTTCGGCTTCGGCTAATGCAGCCTCCCTTTGCCGCTGAATGGCACTAATCGAGTCCTCAAGCTCCTTCAATTCTGACCCAAAAACATTCCCATCGTAGCGAAATTCAGTGGCCGCTTCAGCGACCAACTGCAGTAATTCGGTGCGATCCTTTGGAAAATAATCTGGAAGCCCCTGATAAAGGCCTAGAGATTGCAGAAACTTCCCTGCCCGATATCTCCTCAGCAACTCCGCGAAGCGTTCATCGCCGAGCGCTTCTAGCGGCAGGCACGCCTCGAACCCCGACACGATGGAAGTTCGCAGCGCATCTCCTACCTCGTCGAACCGCCCCTCACGGTTGGGATATCCGGGACGTGCCACCTCCACCGGCTCTGCAAAGATCTGGAAGAGAGACGTATACTGCACTGCCCGCGCGAGCACGAGGTTGCCAGAAGCGTTGAACCACGTTCCATATTCACGCTCTGCCTCTGCGATCACCGCCGCTTCGCGGTTCAGCGATGTCTCACCCGCTCCGAACGGGGAATAGGTCACTGAATAGCTACCCGTCCGGTTGGGCGCATAGACCCGGACATCATCGCTTACAACATACCAATGCCCTGAGCCGACCGTGTTAAAGTTGAAAATCAGAGACGTGAGCCGTATCTCGGCATTCAGCCGATCCCACACTCCTCTGGGCCAATCGCTCGTGTCATCCGGTGGGTTAGGGATGCCGTTAATGTCGAAACCGATATAGGAAATCGTATTGCCCAGTGACTGCGATTTCAGGACTGCATCCGCCTCATTCAGGAGTGACCCGAACTCGGTGTCTATCAACTCCCTCGAAAGAAAGCTCGGTGCCCAGTCCTGCTGTTGCTCGTCATGCGTAACGCGGCCCGCCCCAGGTGTGGTTCGGTCGTAACTTTGCGCGAGCGATCCGTTCTCATGCTCGATCAAGTTAAGTACATCCTCCACCCGCAAGGGCGGAAATTCTATCCGCTCCAACTGCCGGGCGCGCCCGACCACGTAAGTCAAGCCGTGCGTCTCGTCTTTGACCCCGCCGACGATCAGATCGCTGTCGAGTACGAAGTGCCGGAGGTGGCGTATGTCCGAGAACCCGACCGGTCGGCGTCTATCGATGACAAGAAGCACCAGTGCCCCGTCGGAAGAGAGAAACCGCCCGGCACGTTGTTGGCTGATCTGTGGCAGTGGGCCTGCCGCACCGGTCTCGGGAGACGCAAAGGCCAGAGCGCCATCTGTGAGCCAAGCATGCAACTCAGCGGCGCTGATCGCGATCGGCGGACCGGCGTCGCGAGCTGGTGGGCTCTGCTCAAGATCATGGAGCTGAAGTGGCCGCGCGCCGTGACTGGTGCCGTAAATTTCCAAGCTGAGCGCTCTTAGATCAACTTCCAGCTCCCGCAGCGCGTCATCACCGGCAAAGGCGTAGTCCATCTCCGCGATGATGTCTGTGCGGCTCCCGTTAAAGCCAAGTTGGCTTGAAGAAGTACCAAAGCTCTTGAGCCCGCGGAAGGTGGCCTGAAACAGCGCCTCGTAGCCAGCCCGATCATAGGCAGGTGGCGGTTCAGAGTAGATCAGCGTAAAAACTGGTGCCTCACCAGCAATAATCCAATCCTGCATGTGATGAGGCGCAACCGAGCGAAACCTCTCCCACGCCTCCATTCCTCGAGGGCTCTGGTCTGATTGAGCCGATGCAACGAAGCCAACGGCGAGCAGCACTATTGTAATGAGGATGAGACAAATTCGCGGGAGTACGGAAGTCATGGCGCGCTCCACAAAAACCCATCTGCTTGGTTTGCAACTGCTTTAGGGATGATTCGTCAAGAATCTTTTGATCTTGTTCCCCTAAAGTTCTCTCTGGGCGATGCTTTGGGCAGGAGGAACGGCTTGTCGGACAAACCGGCGAAGGAGTGGAAAGTCGCGTCGCGTGATGCCGATAGCGAAGTGGCTCAGCAGTGCGCTAGTGTTCTGAGTCAGACGGTTGCTACCGATTTCCCCTGATTTCGTCGAGGGCATCAAGCGCACGGCGTTCGCGGGCGATGATGTCATCGGCTGTCTTGCTCCAGACAAAGGGCTTCGGCTTTGCGTTGTGCAGCAG
>JBGSSZ010000481.1:0-16868 GCA_041736785.1 Limnoglobus sp. | reverse complement strand
GGTATCGTCTTGCATAGCACTTTACCCGTCGCTGACGCTTCCGGCTCGTGACGATAACTACTGTGTCGCGGATTACTCCCACTCAGCTTCGATTTCGCGATCCACATAGAGATCGTGCTCGGCGTTCAGGCCGTTAATCAGCCACTGATTCACATCGCTCATCATGTTCGGGTGCAACTGCTTGTCACCAGCGTAGCGGCGGTACTCGACATCAGCCCCCGCACCGTAGAGAGCGCGGTAGTCGTTATCGGCGTCCTGACGGCTGATCTTCGCGTTGAATTCGCCCTGAGCGAGGAAGCACTTCATGTGGCGGACTTCGTCCATGCGGAACACGGGCTTGTTGTTCTCAGCACGAGGCATCAGGCCGTTGAGTGCCACGACGCCGGCGACTTTGTCACCGAGAGCGAAGGCGGCATGAAACGCTGCGGTGGCACCTTCGCGGACGCCGCAGAGGAAGATCCGCTCGCTGTGGATGTGGTAGGTGCTGCGGGCGAGTTGGACGCTGAGGCGGACGTATTCACCGAACATGCCTGCGGGGTCGGTGTGGTCCCAGCCGTAGGCGGCTTTGCCGTTCTTGCGCTTGCCGAGCCGCTGGGGGCCGCGGAGGCTGAGGTAGACAAAGTTTTGTCGGCTGACCTTCGGCGCGATTTTGAGGACCTGTTCCTCGCTGCCGCCGCGGCCGTGGAAGAGGACGATGAGCGGGTAGGCGTAGCCGTGCTCGTAGCGCTCGGGGAGGAAGCTGCGAACCGGCATGCCGGGCTGGAACGCGGGCTCGTCGATGACGGAAGCCTCGCGTTGATCCGTCCGCCAGGAGTTCGAGTCGTGCATGTGCGACCTTTGCGATGCTGGGAACCCGGGCCGGGGGTGGCGGGGGGTTCGCGGGTGTTGCGGATTCGCTTGTGGGTGGTGCGAATTCGACGCAAGTCTACGTTGACGTTACGGACCGGTCAACGCGAAAGCAGGCGGATCTTGAGGCAATATCCGCGATTTCTCAAACTCCGCATTCGGTTAGTCCGGATGGGTGACATGCACGGAATTTGGCAAACTTTGCCGGTTGTAGCGACCGGCGAAGCCACGACATCTGCGACAGGCACCGGACAGCGTTTGCATTCGCAAAAACGTCAGAGTCGCTACCGCCGCAAGGTCGGCAGTCAATGCCAGCTGGGACTCGCCGTTTGAATACCTCTCCACCGAAACGGGGGTGAAGGGGAGCGAAATCGCACTCAGCTTCGGACCAGCCCTTTGCCCTGCAGGTAGTTGAGGATCATCGCGATCCCCTCTTCCACCGTCTGCTTCGCTGCGTCGAACCGCAGCTCCGGGTTGGTCGGGGGCTCGTAGGGGTCGTCCACACCGGTGAAACCCATTCCCTTGCCCGCCGCTACAGCTGCCCGAGCCTGCTTGTACAGCCCCTTCGGATCACGGGCTTCGCAAGTCTCGATCGGCGTCTCCACGTAGATCTCGATGAATGGAATCGCTCCCATCTTGTTTTCCGCATGGGCCTTGCGGGCTGCGTCGCGATCCTTGCGGTACGGACTGATGAAGCTGGTCAACGCAAAGAGCCCACCGTCGGCGAAGAGCTTCGACACCTCACCGATGCGGCGAATATTCTCCTCGCGATCGATGGCACTGAAGCCCAACCCAAAGCGTTTGGCAGGGTCCTCGGCGTAGCCTCGCGTCTCCATGAGAATCTTCGGCCCGGCGTTCAACCCAAAGCGGATGTTGTCGCCGTCGAGGCAGTAGGCAGGTTGCCCCAGCTGGATCAGCACCTGCTCCGTCGCCATGGCGAGGGTGCTCTTGCCCGACCCGGAAAGACCGGTGAACCAGAGCGTGGCTCCAACCTGCTTGAGGGCTTTGGTGCGCTCCT
The DNA here is from genome assembly GCA_041736785.1 of Limnoglobus sp. Lineage (GTDB taxonomy): Bacteria > Planctomycetota > Planctomycetia > Gemmatales > Gemmataceae > JBGSSZ01. The sequence goes on along the minus strand of JBGSSZ010000481.1, from coordinate 15,004 downwards.
CGCGGGTGACCGTGCCTTCATGGAAGGTGATCTTCGTCGCTTCGATCATTTCTCGAATCTCAAAATGGTTGCGAACGGATAAGTTATTGAAATGAGCAAAGACATCGACGATTGCCTGAGCTACTTCCGAGCTGCCACCACGGAGCCCGAGACGGTGCCGCTCTGGGCCGAATGGTGGGCCGCGAACGAAGCCAAAGCGGAGGCGTGCTTCCCATTGGTCGACTACGTCCGACTAAAGCACCGCGGACTGCTGGGTGCGAAGCAGATCCTGGAGAAACGCTCTGACGCTACCGCGGATTCATCTCAATCAGCATCCGCACCAGACCTGACTGAATCATCACCATGATCGCCAGCAGGATCGCGTTCCGCATGGTCTCGCTCTGCGTCATCGGCATGAACGCATCTGCGAAGGGATTCCCTGGCGGCGGGGGCGGGGCATCCTTCGTCAGCAGTTTCATCTCCGTTTCCTTCGGCCTCACCACGTCGGGCACTGCATCCTTCATCACCACTTCGGCCTCGCGGGCCAGGTACGGCGAGTCGTCCGCGTCCTGATTCCAGGCCGGCTTCGGTTTCTCCCAATGCGGCACCTCCGGCTCCGGTTCCGCCAACTCCACGCTACGCGTTGCCAGGTCCTTTTTCTTCCGCTTCTTCCGCTTCTTCCGCGGTGCTGGGGGGACGTACGTCATCGCATACAGCAGTCGGCCGAGCGCACACGCGTAGACGAACCATGCCAGCGAGACCATGACACCGCCGACGAACGAGCCGAGGTAGCCGATCTCGCGGGAGAACATCGCTAGGAATCCGCCGCCAATGCCGAGGACGCAGGCGGAGATGCCAATGAGGTAGAACTTGATCGAGAGCAGCGGCTTGGCGAAGATCAGTGCGATGGCTTTGGGATGGAACGGCATCCAGACGCTGTTTGCCATAAACGCCGAGAGAGCCCCGAAGGGAAAGAGCACCGCGAACGCCACCGCAGCGAGTGCCATGCCGAGGTAGGGCGACGTACCGCGACCAATGGCACCGCTGACGAGGATGGCCGGCAGCACCCACATCCCGCCGATCCACACGAGGTGGATCGGCTTGATGAGCCACTCGAAGAACGAGTCACCGGGCCACTGGAACTCGCGCTGCCCCTGGGCGGTGCATTCGACGAGTGTGAGAAAGTAGTGGGCCGCGAAAACGAGCACGATGTAGAGCGTCATCGCCGCAAAGGCGAGCAGAGGGACGAAGACAAAAGCGGACGCGAACATGATCGATCCCGTCTAGCGACGCGTCGCTAAACTTCAATTTGTCAACGACAATGCCAGCGTCGCTTTCTCCGCGTCCTCGGCGAGTTTCCGCACATCCTGCGTGATCCGCATTGAGCAGAACTTCGGGCCGCACATGCTGCAGAACTTGGCACTCTTAAAGACATCGTTCGGCAAAGTTTCATCGTGCATCCGCCGTGCCGTCTCGGGATCGAGGCTGAGCTCAAACTGCCGATTCCAGTCGAACTCGAAGCGGGCCTTGCTGAGTTCGTCATCGCGATCGCGGACATTCTTGCGGCCGCGGGCGATGTCGCCGGCGTGGGCAGCAATCTTGTAGGCGATCACGCCCTGCCGCACGTCGTCCTTGTTCGGCAGGCCCAGGTGCTCCTTCGGCGTCACATAACAGAGCATCGCCGCACCGGCTTCCGACGCCAGTGCTGCACCGATGGCGCTCGTGATATGGTCGTAGCCGGGTGCGATGTCGGTGACGAGCGGCCCGAGGACGTAGAACGGCGCCTCGTGGCACATCTCGCGCTGCTTCTCGACGTTCATCTTCACGAGGTGCATCGGGATGTGCCCGGGGCCCTCGACCATCACCTGACAGCCGTGCTCCCTGGCTTTGAGCGTGAGTTCGCCGAGCGTCTTCAGCTCCGCGAACTGGGCATCATCGTTGGCGTCGGCGAGGCAACCGGGGCGCAAGCCGTCGCCCAGGCTGAAGGTGACGTCGTGGGCCCGCATGATTTCGCAGAGTTCATCGAAGTGCGTGTACCATGGATTCTGCTGATGGTGTGCGACCATCCAGGCGGCCATGAGCGAACCGCCGCGTGAGACAATCCCCGTTATGCGATTTTTCGTGAGCGGTACATGCTCCAGCAACACGCCGGCGTGAATCGTCATGTAGTCGACGCCCTGCTTGGCCTGGTGCTCGACCATGTCGAGGAGCATTTGAGCCGTGATCTCCTGCGGGTCCTTCACATTCTGAATGACCTGATAGGCGGGCACGGTGCCGATCGGCACGGGCGAGGCATCGAGGATCGCCTGTCGGATGCCGTCGATGTTGCCGCCGGTGCTGAGGTCCATGACGGTGTCGGCCCCGAGATGCACGGCCGTGTGCAACTTCTCCAACTCATCTTCAACCTTGCCCGTGACGGCGGAATTGCCGATGTTGGCGTTGATCTTGCATAGGCTCGCCACGCCGATGGCCATCGGTTCGAGCTTGCCCTTGAGGTGGTGGATGTTGGCGGGGATGACCATTCGGCCGCGAGCCACTTCGCTGCGGACCAGTTCCGCATCAAGATCTTCTCGCTTGGCGACGTAGTGCATCTCAGGTGTGATGGTGCCCTTGCGGGCGGATTCGAGCTGTGTCATGGGAGAAATGCGGAATGCGGATTTCGGAATGCGGAATCAAAGCAAAAAGCGTTGCGGTTTTGAATCCGCACTCCGCATTCCGCACTCCGCATTCCCGGCTGCCTTCCTCACCGGCATGAGTGCCGGATCAGGTTCAAAGGGTTTGTTCTCAGCCGGCTTGTCCGAAGCCGGCACCCCTGGCGATGCAGTTACTATACGCGCCGCCACGGGATTGATTCAGGAATTGACCGTCTGGTTTTCAGGTGAGACTGGCTTGGTCCGTCCGAGGATCGAGTCGCGGGCGAGGCCGAGCAATCCCTGTGCAGCACGTCGTCGTGAGCCGGGCCAGGCGAGTGACTTGAGATACCACTTCATCGCCCGCACCGGTTCGCCCGCCCGGAGCATCCACGCCAGCGATTGCATCGTCGTGCCGTAGCCTTCATTCCTCGCCGCCGGGCTCACGCTGTCGCGGTGGCGTTGCATGATTGTGAAGGCGATGGCGATGCGATCCGCCTGCCGATTGGAGAGATTCCCGTGCCCGGTGCGGTAGAGGACGAGTTTCTCCGGGAGCATGACGATCCGGAAGTGACTCGCGACGCGGAGCCAAAGGTCGTAGTCGACGCCGAGGTCGAGGTTGAGATCGAATCCGCCGACGCGGTCGTAGACGTGCCGATGGATGATCGCACTGGAGAAGCAGATCGGGTTGCTGACGAAGACGGAATCGCGTGTGACGGTTTCGGGCTCGCCTCCGACGCCAGGTGCGGGCTCGCGCACGGTCAGCACAGTTTCGTCGATCAGTTCGCGTCGACAAGCGACCACGCCGATGTCCGGTGTCAGGGACGCAAGCTGCTTCTCCAGCTTGGTGGGGAGCCAGGCGTCGTCGGCGTCGAGAAATGCGATCATCTCGCCGCGGGCCAGTCGCACGCTCAGGTTCTTGGCCCGCGACTGGCCCAGCGAGTCGGCACGATGATAGTGGATCCGCTGATCGCTCAGGAACGGCTTGATGGCAGCCGGTGTGTCGTCGCTCGAACCGTCGTCAACGATGACCAGTTCCCAGTCCGTGAACGTCTGCGCCTGCACGCTCCGCACAGCCATGGGCAGAAAGCGTGCGTAGTTCTTCGCGGCCATCACTATCGAGACTCTCATCGGCTCACCTTGGAAATGCAGAAGCGATACTTTCCACTCGGCTCCTGGGGGATCGCGTCGATCAGTTCCACGTCGTGCCGCATGGTGTCGCCGAAGGTCTCGTTCACAAGGCGAGCGAGATCGCGACGGCTGGCGTCACCAAACTCGCGAGCAGGGACAATACGGATTCGCAGATGCGTCACCGTTTCCTGCACGATCTGCATCTGCGCGGTCCCGGCGATCTTGAGCGCAAAATTCTCCGTCAGCGAGATGCCCGAGATCATGCCCCCCGTCGGCGTGACCACGAAGTCCGCGTCGCGGCCCATTACTTTCTCGATCAGCGGCAGCCCGCGGCCGCAGGGGCAGATGCGATCCGACAGCGTGACCACGTCGCCATTGCGATAGCGGATCAGCGGCATGGCACGGTTCGAGAGATCGGTGACAAGCAGGTGCCCGTTGGCGTCGGTCTCCACAAACACGGAGTCGGAGTTCACATGCATACCGTTGTGGACTTCGCACTCGCTGGCGATGAGGCTCACTTCCTCGCAGCCGTAGCGGTCGGTGACTTTGGTGTGAAAGACCTCTTCGATCTTGCGCCGCTGCCAGTCGTGCAGCGGCATCGCCGTCGCGATGATGCCGTTGGGCGTGACCTCGCCCGGCGTCATCCGCTCGGCCAGCAGATAGAGCGAATGAGCGTGCCCGAAGATCAGCCCGGGTCTCTTGCGCTTGAGAATGCGGACAAACTCCTCGATCCGGGCGTCGTCGAGGTGCAGCGTGTCGAGATAAACGGCCCGCTCGAGGATAGCGTTCCGCAGCCGCCCGCGAAGGCCGAACTGGCGGTATTCGGGATTGCCCCAGACTTTGGCGACGCGTTCGCCGAGCCGCCAGCCACTCCATTCATCACTGCGCAATGTGCTGGCATATTTGAACTGCTTGCCAGCGGCGTCGAGATAAATGGTGAGCGGAACGCCAGTCGAGCCGGAGGTCCGCTTCACCAGCAACTCGGATTTGCGGAATGCCGTCGATAGAAATTGTTCCTCGCAGCCGCGAAGATCACTCTTCGTGACGACCGGCAACTGTTGCAGGTCTCCGAGCCTCGTCAGCCGCGGCTGAGTCTTCCACGCGCTGCGATAGTAGGGCACCGTGTCCCACGCATGGGCCACGATCGATTGCAGAGCGGCGAGTTGCCGCGCCTGATTCCTCTCCGGTGAATCGTATTGCGTCTGCCTGAGCACCTGCAAATGCTGCAGGTGCCGGCTGCCATTCTTCCAGGCAGCGAGCGGTTGCAGCACACATCGATTGAAATGATCCGCGAGCATCCTTGCCCTCGTTGGTAATGATATCGCTGTTATTGGGACTGCCACTGCACTTGTCTTGCCAGTCCCTCGTCAACTCCGATTGCCGGTTTCCAACCTGTCAGGCTGGCGAGTTTGGTGACATCCGCTGCGGTCTGCATCTGATCGCCGGGCCGCGGGGGCTTGCGCTCGATGATCGCCGGCTTGCCGACCAGCTTTTCAATTTTGCGGATGGCGTCGATGACGGTGACGAGTTCACCGCCGCCGAGGTTGTAGATTTCGCCGGTCGGGGCGTCGACCGCCCGCATGGTGGCTTCGACGCAATCGCTCACGAAGGTATTGCCGCGAACGTGGAGCCCGTCGCCCGTGAGGAAAATCGGTGTGCCGTTGCGGATGGCATCGATGAACAGGTGATAACCCATTTCGGGGCGTTGCCGAGGACCGTAGACGCTGAAGTATCTCAGGATGACCGCAGGAACCTGGAACTCGTCGGCATAGATTCGAGCGAGGTGTTCGCCGGCGAGCTTGGTCACGCCATAAGGTGAACTCGGCTGCGTCGGCAGCGACTCATCCCCGCTGGCGTACTTGCCATAGACGCTCGACGTCGAAGCGTAAATCAGTTTGTTCAGGCACGGCGATCCCTTCACCGCTTCCAGCAATCGCTGCGTGGCGGTGAGGTTGCAACGCTGGTATTCATCGAAGTGCGTCCAGCTTCGCGTCAGCCCCGGCATCGCGGCCAGATGGAAGATCCACTCGACGCCGTCGACGACGCCCGCCAGCGAGTCGCCGACAAGATCGCACTCCACAAACTCAAAATGACGGGTCTTTCGACAGTCGGCCAGGTTGCGCACTTTCACGCTTCGCGGATAGTACGGCGTGAAACAGTCGAGGCCGACGACGGCGTGACCGTCGGCGAGGAGCCGTTCAGAGAGGTGAGAGCCGATGAACCCGGCGGCTCCGGTAACCAGACATCGCATGACGCGAATTTACTCCGATGGGAAGTCCAGGGACAAGCCCGACTATAATTCGAGTGTCGATACGGACGGAGCCAAGAATGACCCTGACAGTCTTACTGACACTGCTGGCGAGTGTTGCGGAGCCGAGCGCCGCGGAGCGCGGTCGCGATGCACTGATCAAGAAAGCGTTCATCCCCGCGTTCTGGCCCAAAGCCGCCTACGACAACGCCTGGCGGACCTGGGGTGTGGACGGGAAGCCCAAAGACTACGACGCGGCATTCCGCGAACGCTACGGCCTGTCCAAGGCGCCCTATGCCAATGACGGCCTGCCGATGGGACTGCGGATGGCACCTTACCTCCCCATCGCTCGCGGGATCGGCATCGACTGCATGACTTGCCACGGCAGCAGTCTGCTGGGTGAAAGCCGGATCGGCCTCGGCAACAGTTCGCTCGATATCCAGGCCGTCTTCGAGGAACTCGCCGGCGGCGTGGATATGCAGACACGCCTGCCGTTCCAGTTCAGCCACGCCCGCGGGACCAACGAAGCCGGCGCGTTCAGCGTCTATCTCCTCGGCTACCGCAACGACGATCTCACGTTGCGGGCGGACCGACGCGATCTCGGACTGCACGACGATTCGTGCGAGGATGTGCCCGCATGGTGGCTGTTGAAAAAGAAAAAGACGATGTACTACATCGGTGCGACCGACACCAATGCGGTGCGATCGATCATGCAGTTCATGATGCACCCGCTGACCGTGCCGCGGGACTTTGAGAAAGCCGAGCCCGATTTCAAGAACATCATCGAATACATCAAGACGATCGAACCGCCCAAGTATCCTTTCCCGATTGATCGACAGGCCGCGTTGCAGGGGCATGCGGTCTTCAACGACAACTGTGCCAAGTGCCACGGCACCTACGGCGAGAAATGGACCTACCCGAACAAAATCATTCCGCTCGACGAGATCGGCACTGACCCCAAGCGCTACCACAATATCAATGAGAAGTTTGGCGCGGCTTACAATGCAAGCTGGTTCGCCAAGGGTTTTGAACCGCAGCGTGCCACTGTGGGCTATCAGGCTCCGCCCCTCGACGGGATCTGGGCCAGTGCTCCGTACTTCCACAACGGTAGCGTGCCGACGCTCGCCGGCGTGCTCAACAGCAAAACCCGGCCGCGCATCTTCACCCGCAGCTACCGCACGGACAAGGATGACTACGACACAGTCCACGTCGGCTGGAAGATCCGCGAGTCGAAGCCGGCTGCGAAGCCACTTGCTTCGTTTGATGCCCGCAAGATTTACGACACCACCAAGCCCGGCCGCAGTAACCGTGGGCACACCTATGGCGACGACCTCTCCAACGACGATAGAATGAAGCTGCTCGAATATCTCAAGACGCTGTGAACACACTCTGGAATTTGCCATGAAACTGTCAGCGATGATTCTGACCCTGCTCGGTGCTGCATCGAGCTTGGCCGCCGAGAGTGTGCAGTACAGCGTGCTCGCCGCGGACCGCGGACGGGGGCACATTGCGATCGTCGACTCCAACGGCAAAGTGATCTGGGAATACGCCTGCAAACACGATCTGCACGACATTCAGATGCTCGACAACGGCAACATCCTGACCCACATCAGCCCCACGACCGTGGTCGAGATCAATCCCGCGAAAGAGATCGTCTGGAAATATGAAGCGAAGCCCAAGGCGGGGTCGAAGTTGAAAGTGGAGACCCACGCCTTTCAGCGGTTGCCCGACGGCAACACCATGATCGCGGAGTCCGGCAACACCCGGATCATCGAGGTGAATCCTGCGGGCAAGATCGTCAAGGAAATCCCGCTGACCGTGACCAAGCCCAATTCACACCGCGACACTCGCATGGTCCGCAAACTCAAAAACGGCAACTACCTCGTCTGCCACGAAGGCGAAGGTCTGGTCCGCGAATACGACGGCGACGGCAAGACCATCTGGGAATACAAGCTCGATCTGAACAATCGCCCGCGTAGCCCGGGGCACGGTGTCGAAGGGCACGGGACTGAAGTGTTCGGCGCCATCCGCCTCGACGACGGCAACACACTCATCGCCGGCGGCAACAACAACCGCGTGCTCGAAGTGAATCCCGAAGGCAAAATCGTCTGGCAAGTCGACCAGAAAGACCTCCCTGGCATCACGCTCGCCTGGGTGACCACATTGCTGGTCCTGCCCAATGGACACATCGTCTTCGGCAACACGCACGCTGGCCCGAACAACCCGCAACTCATCGAAGTCGATCGCGAGAAGAATGTGATCTGGACCTTCAAGGACCACAAGACATTCGGCAACGATACCTGTGCGAGTCAGTTGCTGAAGATCGAGGGTCGGGTGATCCGGTGAGGGCTGGGGGAACCACTATACTGACTTGCCGGAGGTTCCCATGCAGCAAGATCTCGCCGATCCCTCGCTTTACAACAACCGTGAATTGAGTTGGCTGGCGTTCAACCGCCGCGTACTGGAGGAAGGGCAGGATCCGACCGTTCCACTCTTGGAGCGGGTGAAGTTCCTGGCGATTTTCGCCAGCAATCTCGATGAGTTTTTCATGGTCCGCGTCGGCGGCCTGCAGCAGAAAGTGCAGGCCGGGATCGCACGCGGTTCGGGTGGCGATCAGATGTCGCCCCACGAGCAACTGCGGCTGATCGCAGTCAGCGTCCGTGAACTCGTCGCCGCACAATACGCATGCCTCCACGATGTCCTCCCTGCCCTGGCGGCGAAAGGCATCGTCATCCACACACTCAAAGACCTGAGCGGCGACGACCGCAAACACCTGCGGACGCTCTTCCGCGATCAGATTTTCCCGGTGCTGACGCCGCTGGCCGTCGATCCGGGGCACCCTTTCCCTCACCTGCTGAACAAGAGCCTGAACCTCGCGGTGATGCTGCGTCGCGGCGGCGATCCCGATCCGCTCTACGCCGTGGTGCAGGTGCCGGGCGTGCTGCCGCGATTCCTGCCCCTCCCGGAATCGACCGAAGAGGTCCGGCCCAAGCATGCGTTTGTGCCACTCGAGGATGTGATTCATCTGCACCTCGGCGACCTCTTTCCGGGCATGGAGATTGCCGCTGCTGTCTGCTTCCGCGTCACCCGCGACAGCGAATTCGAAATCGACGACGAAGCTGAGGATCTGCTGCGTGCGGTGGAGGATTCGGTCAAGAAGCGTCGCCGCGGGCACGCCTCGCGACTGGAAATCGAAGACACGGCGTCCCATGAACTCGAAGCGTTTCTCACCACAGCGCTCGATCTGCATCCCGATGACGTCACCCGCGTCAACGGCCTGCTCGATCTCACGAATCTGTTCCAGATCTACTCGTTGCCGGGCTTCGCAGAGCTTCGCGATCCGCCGTTCGTCCCCGTCGCGGTCAAGGAGTTCGCACAGAGCACCTCGCTTTGGACGGCGATCCGATCAAAAGACATCCTCATCCACCACCCGTACGAGTCGTTTGCCCCGGTGGTCGATTTCATCGAAGCCGCAGCCAAGGACGATCGCGTGCTCGCCGTGAAACAGACGCTCTACCGCACGAGTTCAGACAGCCCGGTGGTGAAAGCGCTGCAGCGCGCCGCCGACGGCGGCAAGCAGGTCACGGCCGTGATCGAACTCAAAGCCCGCCTCGACGAGGAGCGGAACATCCGCTGGGCCAAGGAACTCGAAAAGTCGGGCGTGCACGTGGTGTTCGGTTTCGTGGGCCTGAAGACGCACTGCAAGGTGGCACTGGTTGTCCGCCGCGATGAGGACAGCATCATCCGCCGCTACGTTCACCTCGGCACCGGCAATTACAACCCGCAGACGGCCCGTCTCTACACCGACATCGGCTTCTTCACCAGTCGCCCGGATTTCGCCGACGACGTGACGCTGCTCTTCAACCACCTCACGGGCTACGCGGAACTGCCGCAGTATCGCAAGCTGATCCTCGCACCGTCGCGGATGCAGAACTTCTTGGTGGAGCGGATCGATCGCGAGACGGCGAATCAGGCCGCGGGGAAGCCGGCGAAGATTCTCGGCAAGATCAATGGTCTGCTGGAGCCCGCGATTGTGCAGGCGCTTTATCGTGCGAGCCAGGCCGGCGTGCCGATTCACTTTGTCTGCCGCGGTGTCTGCGCCCTGCGGCCCGGCGTGCCCGGCATCAGCGAGACGATCCGCGTCACCAGTGTCGTCGATCGCTTCCTCGAGCACAGCCGTATCTACTACTTTGAAAACGCCGGCGATCCGGAGGTCTGCATCGGCAGTGCCGACCTCATGGACCGCAATCTGAGCCGACGCGTGGAAGTGATCTTCCCGGTCGAGCAGGCCGATCTGAAAGCGCGACTGATCGAAGAGATTCTGACGACATCGATCAACGACACAGTGAAAGCTCGCGAACTGCTGGAGGATGGCAGCTATCAGCGGGTGCAACCGGCGAAGGATGCCGATGCGCTCCGCAGCCAGCAGCGGTTCCTTGATCTGGCACTCGAAGCAGAGCAGCGCATCCTGATCACCGCAGGCACGGCGGCAGCGCCGCCGCCAGTCAGCGTGGAAAAACCGAAACCAATCCGCGGTCGCAAGATCGCGAAGTGAGCGGACCCGTCAGTCCGCAACCGGGAAGCAGACCGTCGGCCCGATCACGGTGGCGAGTTGATTGATCGCTTGCGCGGCATTGCGGAAGCGGCCCGCGCTCGCGGCGTGAGCCATGATCACCAACGGAACTGTCTGCTCGGGGTGCCCGTCCACTGCTTCGTGCTGCACGACTGAGGCAATGCTGATCGATTCGACGGCCAACAGTCGGCACACCTCCGCAAGCACGCCCGGCTGATCCTTGACTAGCACCCGGAGATAGAACCGGCTCTCCACTCGCTCTGACGGCACGACGCGATAGCCGCGGTCGCGGTCGCTCCAGAGTTGTGTCGTGGCGAAGGTGTGCGACGTGCGACCGCAGGCAAGATCGACGAGATCGCCGACCACGCTGCTCGCAGTGGGCATGCCGCCGGCACCAGGACCCTGAAAGAGAGCCTCGCCAACCGCATCGCCACGGACGCGTATGGCATTGAACGCGCCGCGGACCTGCGCGAGCATATCGGTCTGCCGCAGCAATACGGGCGAAACGTGCAGCGACACCTGATTCCCCGCGAAGCTCCACGCTTCCGCAAGTAGCTTGATGGTGTAGCCGAGCTCGCGGGCGTAGCGGATGTCGCTGGCGTCGAGCCCGGCGATACCATGCTTCTCGATCGCATCGAGATCGGGGCTGACGCCGAAGGCAATCTGTGCCAGCACTGCGAGCTTGTGAGCGGAGTCGGAGCCGTCGACATCGAGCGTCGGGTCGGCTTCGGCATAGCCAAACGCCTGAGCCTCGGCGAGCGCAACGGCGTAGGTCGCGTCGCTCTCTGCCATGCGGGAGAGAATAAAGTTCGAGGTGCCGTTCAGAATGGCCTGGATGGCGGTGATCTGATTTGCCGCCAGCGATTCGGCCAGAGCCTTGATGATCGGGATCCCGCCGGCAACAGCAGCTTCGAAGCTCACAGTGGTTCCGGCAGCCCGGGCCGCGTCGAAAATCGTACGACCATGGGCAGCGAGCAGTGCCTTGTTGGCAGTGATGACATGCTTGCCTGCCGCGAGTGCCGTCAACACGATCTCTTTCGCGGTGCTCGAACCGCCGATGAGTTCGATGACGACGTTCACCGCCGGGTCGTGGATAGCTTTCTGCCAGTCGGTGTGGACGTGGGGCCGTTCGCGATGGCGGGCCGGGTCGCGGACGACGATGTGCTTGATGTCGAGATGACCACCGCCGGTGCGCTCGAGGAGGCGATTACGTTGGGTCGTGAGAAGATCGACGACGCTGCCGCCGACCGTACCGCAGCCAATCAGGGCGATTCCGATGCTCATCCGCGCTGGCTTTTCGGCGGGCCAAGGATTTCGTGCAGGATCACAGCCAGCGGCATGGTCCGTTTTGACTGGAGTAGCGTTAGCAACTCTTTCGAGAACGGTGTCTCGGCATTGTTCTGCATCGTCTGCGACATGCTCGCCATCTTGGCGGCAGTGCTACTACCCGCAGCCAGCGGAGCGGAGATGGTGTGAATCGTCGCGACCGTGGCAATCTCCGCCACTCGCGAGTTGGGCGTCGACTTCGGGGCGTTCAACGATGTCTGCTTGACGACCGGCGGCACGACTTCCGCTTTCGGTAGCTCGTCGAGCCGAAGTTGGGCCGACGGGCTCGCCCGCTTGACAACCACTTTTGGCTTCACAACCGGGACCACCTTCGGGTTGGCCCCCTTCTTGCGCAGTCGCTCGATCTCGGCGAGGAAGCGGTCCTGTTCATCCTCGGAGTTGACGCGCACGCCTTCGTTGCGGCGCTGCTGGGGACGCGTGCGCCGTCGGGCGGTCGGCTCGGGCTGCTGCCCTTTCAGCGCATGCGAGAGGGCGCTGATGATGGCGATGCCGATGATGATCGCGAAGAAGACCCAGCCGCCCATGATGTGCTCCCCTTGTCCGCGTTGGAATCGGGACTACTTGGTGCCGTCGTTGCCGCCACTCATGCCGGCGATGCTGGCCCGCATGGTGGTGTCGGCCTGGATGTTTTTCATGTTGTAATAGTCCATGATGCCGATCTTGCCGTCGCGGAAAGCCCCGGCGATGCCGAGCGGAATCTCGGCTTCCGCCATCACGACCTTGGCCCGGTTTTCCTGCACGAGGGCCTGCATTTCCTGCTCGCGGGCCACAGCGGCGGCACGGCGTTTCTCAGCGTCGGCCTGAGCCACCCGCAAGTCCGCTGCGGCCTGATCCGCCTGCAGCTTCGCGCCGATATTCTCGCCGACTTCGATGTGGGCAATATCAATCGAAACGATCTCAAACGCCGTCTGGGCGTCGAGTGCATTGTGCAGAACGGTCTGGGAAATCAGGCCGGGGTTCTCGAGCACGGCCTTATGATCGATAGCCGAGCCGATGGCTTTCACGATGCCTTCGCCGACGCGGGCGATGATCGTCTCTTCCGTCGCACCGCCGACGAGCCGCTCGAGCTTCGTCCGCACCGTCACGCGAGCCTTGGCCAGAAGCTGAATGCCATTCTTGCACACGGCGTCGAGGAACTGCTTGCCCTTGGTCGGGTCGGGGCAGTCGATCACCTTGGGATTCACGCTGGTCCGGACCGCGTCGAGCACATCGCGGCCGGCGAGGTCAATTGCGGCTGCCGTCCGCCAGGGCAGATCCAGATTCGCCTTGTGCGCCGCGATCACCGCCGCCGTGGTCTTCGGCACATTGCCGCGGGTGAGGTAGTGCTGCTCGAGATCGTCGGTCGTGATCTTCACGCCGGCCTGCACGAGGGCGATCTTGTTCTTCACGATCATCGCGTAGTCGATGTTCCGCAACTGCATGCCGATGAGCGAGAAGATCGAGATATTGGCACCGGTCAGCACGGCCTGAATCCAGAGTCGCACAAACTTGAAGAACACGAACAGAAACACCAGGAAGATGAGCACCGCGACGGCACCGACAATGATCCAGACGGTGCCCATGTCGAACGACCCGTCGGACGGTGCATTCTTGGCAGCATTGCGGGCTTGAGCGAAGAGGCTGAACATGGTGGATCCTTCGAGGTTGTAATTGGTGTATTATTTCAAGTCGTCAAAGTTGAGATCGTTCAGGTCGCTGGGCTTGGGTGTCGCCCGCACAATGACGTGCCCGCCGCGGACATCGAGGCAGCGGACACTGATGCCGGCGTCGAGCATGATCCCCTCGGTGACCGCGTCGATGCGGCGGCCATCGAAGATCACCACGCCAGACGGCTTCATGGCCGAGGCGGTGACGCCGAGCTTGCCTTTGAGTTCGCTGAAGTCGCTGGTTCCGGGGAGATCCTGAGCCGGGTCATGATGCGCCGGCGCCGCGAGCGCCATGCGGCGGCCCCAGAAGTAAAAGCCGTAGGTGCCCAGCAGCGGTAGACCGACGCAAAGCGCGACAATGGACCCCACCGCTTCGACCGTGGAGCCGTACTTGGCGATGACCCCGACGCTGGCCACGCAGAGGAGCACGCCGAAGACGACGAGAAATCCGCCCGTGGGCAGGAAATACTCGGCCACAAACAGCACGAGGCCGAGAGCGAAGAGCAGGACGGCGACAGCGAGATAATCAAGAGTCATGTTGAGAGTATACGGGAGAAATCACTTTTACGCGAGTTGCAGTGTACCGCGGGTGACGCCGAGTTGATTGAGAGCCCGCAGTCCGCACCAGACGCTGCGGCCGTCGCTCTCGCCGCGGATCGCGCTGCGATAGCGCTCGAGGAGCACGGGAATCTCCGTAGCGGTCTCACGCAGCAGGTCGATGCGATACCACTCGACGCCGAGTTCACGCATACCACTGAGATACTCCGCAGCGGATTGCGGCACGCTGTTGAATACCGTGTTGCGGCAGCCAGTGTCGGGGTGGACCGGAAACTCTGCTCCGGTGTGGTCTTTCAACTCGACGCGATGCCGATCGCAGGGCCGGCCGCAGTCGCGGTGGTCTTTGCCTGTGCTGAGGAATGCTGCAAAGACGCAATGCTCCATGTGAAACATCGGCATGTGCTGATGCACAACGACCTCAAACCGGCTGGCGTCGCTCTGTCGCATCAGGCTCGCGAACTGCTCCCAATTCAAATCAAAGCTAGGCACGAGTCGGGCGAGATGGTGATCGAAGAGTATGCCTGCGGTGAGCTCGTTGGCAACGTTCAGCGAGAAATCGCCAATGAGCGTGGCACTCGGCAGATGCTCCTGAAAGTAGCTGATCGAGGCGAGGTTTCGAATGAGGACCATGTCAGGCTTTGCCTTCGCGACGATCGCCTGCAAGCCATGCTCGCCCGGCTTCCAGACCCGTAGTGGAGCGAGGCCTACGGGGACGCCAGCATCGTTCGCTTTTAGAACCGCGTCGCGGTACTGGCGAAGGTCTTCGAAATCGCAATAGATTGCAGCAGGCTGACATTTCAGGACGGCTTCGAGTTGAGTTAACGAACGGCACAGAACGGTTAGCCGCGACGCGCAGCGGAGCGCGGGAGGAGCCGCAGCGCTCCGCTGCGCG